>CAZWFW010000001.1:0-6115 GCA_964633445.1 Candidatus Undinarchaeota archaeon
CCATCATTCGTAACAATAGCTGCAGCTCTTTCCATCGCTGGAACCATGTCTGGTGTGGTCATTTTTGTAACTAAAATATCTCCTTTTTCAACTTTATGAAGCTCTGAGGTGTCATGAATTATCTTAACCTTACCAACAGCTACTCCTGGGCTAGCAGCCAAACCTTTAAGAATCACTTCACCTTTTGCTTCAACTTCCTCCTCTTTCATCTCCTTAACCTTTTCTTCAAGGGTAGTTACGGGTCTAGATTGCAAGATATAAATTTTGTCTCCCTCAACAGCCCACTCAATATCCTGTGGGAAGTTATAATGCTCCTCAATTTTCTTTCCATACCTTGCAAGCTCTACTATTTCGCTGTCATCAAGCTTTTGCTTGCTTCTTATATCTTCAGGAACCTCGACTCTTACAGTCTTTTCACCTTTTCTTGTTATCATCCATTCCTGCGTAGAAATCTCTCTTTCCTCAATTTCCAAAGTTTCCTTATTAACAACATAGGTATCTGGTGTAACTTGCCCTGAAACTACTGCTTCTCCTAAACCATAAGCTCCTTCAATAACAATTTTACTTTTATCTGATGTTGCGGGATTAACAGTAAACATTACTCCAGCTTTATCAGCATTTATCATGCGCTGAACGACAACAGCAATGCTAACCTCCTCATGCTTGAATCCTTTCTCCTCTCTGTAGAATATGGCCCTGGGCGTAAACAGAGATGCCCAGCATTCCTTTACAGCATTAACAACATCATCTTCACCTTTAACATTAAGCAATGTTTTTTGCTGACCAGCAAATGACGCTGTTGGCAGATCCTCAGCAGTTGCTGAGCTTCTAACAGCAACAAATTCCTCATGCTCCTCCCCAGCAATTATAATTCCCTTCTTAACTTTACAGAGTTTCCTATAAGCTTCTCTTATTTCCTTTTCAATATCTTTTGGCATGGAAGCGCTTAAAATTAAATTTTGGATTTTCTCTGCTGCTTTAGTAAGCTCAGCAGTATCTTTAATGTTTGTTTTTTTAAGAATTTCGAAGATTTTTTCTTTAAGCTTATTTTCCTCAAGAAATTTATCATAAGCGTCTTTTATTACAACAAAACCCTCGGGAACAGGAAAACCAGCATTTGCCATTTCGGCCAAATTAGCACCTTTTCCGCCAGCAACAGTAACATCATCTTTACTTAACTCATCAAACCACTTAACATATTTCATGACGCCACACCCCCAATTTCCTCAACAACAATTCTGCAGGGCATGGGTAACTTAGCCTTAGCCCTTCTTAAAGCTTCCTTTGCCTTCTCAAGGAACTCCTTCTTTGTTTTTATTGTTATAATTTTTTGTTTTCTTTTAACTCTCGCAGCTGTTCCTATAGGTTTTCCAAATGCTCTGCGCATACCTTCCTGAAATCTATCCGCACCAGCACCAGTAGCTAGAGGGTTTTCTCTTAGAATATGAAATGGATATACATTTACTTTTAGGAAATAATTACTTTTTCCAACTTCACTCTCAAGATACTTATTTGAGGCTACTCTTGCAGCCTCTAAAGCATTATGTCTTATCTGCCCCTCCTCCTCAGCTATTAAATAAAGACGGATATCATAACTACCATCTCTGTTACCCATTTCAAATTGTGTAATTTTTGGCTGAGGTACACCCTTAATGTAGTTCTTGCTAAGATTGCTATAAGAAATTCTCGTATATGCACGATTCTTTATTTGCCTATAGATTCTTGCTGGTCTTAATGCCATTAAATTTTACTTTAAAAAGGTATATAAATCATTTGCTCTTAGATTTCCTTGCTAGAACCTCCCTATCAAAGCGAATCCTGCTACTTGTAGCTCCCTTCTGATCTTGATACTTGCTATCTCTATCGGGATGTCCATAAGGCTTCTCAGCAGGACTCAAAAGCTTCTCAAAGCTGATTTGACAAATTCTCATGCCTGGTCTTAAAGCAATTGGCATCTTGCCGACATTTGAAAGCTCAAGAGTTAGTTGGCCTTTAAAACCGGGATCAACGTAGCCAGCAGTTGCGTGAATTAGCAAAGCTAGCCTACCAAGACTTGATCTTCCCTCAACTCTTGCAACCAAGTCATTTGGCAGCTCTATATGCTCAAGTGTGCAAGCAAGAACAAATTCCCTAGGATGCAATATAAATTGCTCATTATCTTTAATTTTTATTGTCTCCGTATATTTTTCAACGTCATCAGAAAAAGGGTCTATAAAAGCCTTCTCCATGTGCCTAAATACTTTAAATTCATTTCCAAGCCTTAAATCAACGGAGCTAGGCTGAATTTGGATTTCGGGATTAAGAGGCTCAATAACAATCTTCCCTTCCTCTAAATATTTTTTTATGTCTCTATCTGAGAGTATCATGAAATTAATTTTTTGTCTTTAATGATAGTTATAAATATAGATTAAAAGTCATAAGCCTAAAAATTGAAATTCACTTTTCCAGCCATATTATTGCCTCTTCATATATGTGTAAAGGAGCTAACTGATGCCCGCCGTCAAATTCTATAACTTTCGTTTTTATTCCTGCTTTCTTCAACCATTTCTCATCATTTTTAATATAGGAGCAAGGGACTATAGAGTCTTTTTTTACCACAAATTAAAACAACTTTTTCCACACCCATTCTTTTTAACATCTCTATATTGTACAAATTTTGATGGAGTGCTCCGTTATTTATAATCAAACCTTTAAAATAGTTTGGTCTGAAATAGGAAATCACATAAGCTCCCATCCCTCCACCAGAAAAACCGCAGGCATATATTTTGGATTTGTCGATGTTAAATTTTGCCTCAATATCATTTAAAGATTTGTTGATTTTTGGAAGATAATCTTCTAACGGCTTATAGTTAGCAAAATCATTTGAAACTGCCAAGATAATATCATATTCGCTCGTTATAGTGAAAGATAGCTGAAATCCTCACCGTTGCCAGATGGAGAAAGACAGAAAATTAGGGGATAAGAAACATTGGGCGAATAATCCTGGGCAGATACAATAAATATGAAAATTCGGGAGTTTTCTATTTTTAAGAAACTTTTATTTTTTTACTGACTTTGTTAGAACGGTTTGTTCAGGCGTTTTCCAGAAAACAATAAAACAAGCCAATACGAACACTCCTAGCATTCCAACTATCAAAGCTTTTTTATTCATGAATTTATTTACTTAATTATGTATAAAGTTCTTCCTAGAGGACCTGTACCTAATTTAAATATTTTATTGCACTTTTGACATTGAATACTGAGCTCTATCAAATGGAGTCTCGAAGCGCTCATAGAAGTTTTACTAACTCTACCTCCACACTTTGGGATTTCACATTTTCTTCAATCCAAGAAAAGAGAGGAAGGCTAAATTTATTCATAAATCTCAGATACAACCCGAAAAACAAAGGAATGAAAATTACCGCTGAGACGAACGTTGGTATTTCTAACCCTATTTTTTCAAATAAAAGTACTAAGGAAATTCCTATAATTAAGCAAAGAGCTCCAATACTTACTACCCCTAAAAGTATACCCCCAATCCATTTCGCTAACAACAGAAAAAGGTATCACATACTTTTTCTCTCCAATGTATTTTGGTAATTCTCTTATAAATCCTGCGCCTATTGTAAGCACAATAGCCAAGAAAACTGTTACTCCGATAGTCAATACAAAAATTGCAATTCTTAAATGTGTTGGATTGCAGAAACAGGAACTACAAGCGATATTAACATCATAAGATACAAGAATACCATTACTACACAGAGAAGTCCGTAGATTAAAACATACGATATTTCTTTTCTCATCTCTTTATCGTATTTTTCCAAAACCTCTCTGTTAAAGATATCTCTGAACCTTTTGACTCCTACTTCTTCAAGAAGATATTTTGATGTTATTAAATATAACTTAAAACTGCTGAAAAATATGAAAATGATAACTTAAAGTTGAACTAGGAATTCTCGACAATGCATATATTGATAGGAAAAATATAAAAATTAGAACACCGCCCTACATTCTCTAAGCAAATATGCTCTTCCATTCATGATATACTTAATAACAATCAAAATTCTCTAAAATCTCTCTGAACAAAAGGAAGGATTCATCTTTGTCCTTGCTGTAGACTAAACTAAAAATATATACCTTTTTGTTTTTATAGCAATAAAAAGTACCTACTACTCCATACAATACTTCCTCGGGATATTCACCTGTGGATGTCAATATTTTTTGATAAAGGACCCTCCTATTATTTATTTTTATTTCTCCTTTTTCTTTTTTTGTAATTTTCGCACCTCCTTCTTTCATACCCTCCAGGAAGTCATTTAAGGTATCGTTCAAAAGCATCCATTCCTCCTCACCCGAAGAAGGAGGCATGGTTTTTATCCAAGCTATCTCAATAAAAAGAACTTCTTTTTTATTAGGACGATATTCTCCAAGTATTGCACCAGAATAATCGTCTGGATATTCCTCTATAAGCCCTTTTTCAGTAATTTCCATACCTTCTGGATACCAGAACGAAAATCCGAATTTTGAATACTTCTCTGTGAGATTGAGAATTCCATTCCCAGCAGGAGGTTTTTCGCCTAACTGAATACATCCGCTATAAAGGAGTAAAACAGGCACCAAACAATATAGCAATAATTTTCCGTGTTTTCTGTATCCCATCATATTACTTGAAGGTGGAGTATTCTTTATATCCCAAGAAGAGAAGAATTAAATCTACAATCCCAGCACCAATTCCTCTTGCTCCTCCGATGAAAAGCGCAGAGAGAAGGTCAATCCCAGCAATGATCATAACCAAAATTGAACCCCATCTCTGCTGCTTAAGTATTCCCACCAGCGCAGCTGCATATAGTATTGCAAGAATTAAAGGAACAATAAATAGAAAACTTATGCTTATAAGGTCAATTATTTGAAAAATCTGACCGAAAAGTCTCAATATCAGCAATCCTACTAGAACAGCTGTGGTAATTTTCATAAAAAAGTTGTGTGTTATAAAAATATTTAAAAAAGATTTCTATGAAAGATTTATTTTAGGCATACAAATTTTGAATGACCGACATGTAGCTTATTTTTGCGTAGGCTACTTATAGCAAGAAAAAACTTTATAGTAGAAAGATAGCTAAAACAATTTCACTAATACAGTACAAAAATGCAATCCTTAAGGATGTTGAAATTGCAGAGATGGAAGGTAAGAGACGAAAAATGCTCTCACTTGGCTCTACAGCTTACTAGTAGTTATTTGCAGATGATCAACGATGCTGTGTAAATGAAATAAAGAAAATTTTGAAAGGGGGAATAATAAAACATGGAGCCTCTGGATTAAATAATGAGGAAGTAGCCAATGAATTGGGAGTAAGTCTTAATCAAATAATTAAATGTTTAATAGTGAAGGATTTAAAATCAAATGTTTATTACTCTCTGCTATAATTTTAGCATCAGCTAAACTGGACTTTAAGAAGGTTTCAAAATCAGTCAATAGGAGTAGGAAACATCTAAGGATGGCAAAAAAGAGAGGAGCTACAAAAATTTGGGTATACTCCTGGATGTATTTCACCAACATTAATTCAAGAAGATTTTATCTCTAAAGGATTTGTTTGCCTCCGTTGCTTGCAAGACCCCAGCGTAAGGGCTGATGTGCAAAGTAGCCCGTGGGTCCCGAATGGATAAAGGGTAGTGGCTGTGTGAACCAGCCTGTGGGGATAAGGCTCGTAAAGAGCAACTCTTACGAAGCTTCTTCCGTAAGGAGTAGTTCACTTGCCCTGAGAAAGTCCAAAAAGTTTCTTTAAAATTAATTCTGCAAATTCGATTCTCTTAATTTCATTAAATAACCTCATAATCAATTTCAGCGTAAATATGAATATAATACTTCTCAAATCAAACCATTTCTGATAGCCTGCTGGAGAGAATTACCACGGTAATGCTGAAGGAGCCGATTGAGGTAATTTCTTTGTGAAGCAGGGAGTTCACCTAAACGGTTTCACATCAAAAACCATTTTGCGGGATCATAATTTAGCAAAAAACATTTCCTTAATAACAACTTTCTGAAATTTTCTCTCTAAGCTTCAAGCGATATCAACATCGCTATATATACCTTAGCCATTCCTTTTGCAAAGCTATCAAATATCATCGTTCTCGTCAA
>CAZWFW010000001.1:6215-70372 GCA_964633445.1 Candidatus Undinarchaeota archaeon
TTTTCACTCATATCGCAATGCTTTTACAGTAACTAAATTTGCAGCCTTTCTTGCAGGAAGAATACCCGAGACCATGCCAAGTGAGAAAGAAAAAGCTAGCATTCCAACAAGAAATTTAATATCTATCCACGTCTTAAATGGTAGCGTTAACTCCGTATAATAATTCGCTACAAAAACTTCTGCTGCTTTTGCAAAGCCTAAACCAACTGTAATACCAAGCAGACCTCCAGCACATCCTATAAATCCAGATTCTAGCAAAAATATAAGAAATATGTGAATCTTCTTAGCACCTATAGCCTTCAATATACCTATCTCTCGTGTTCTTTCAGTTACTGCCATATACATGGTGTTCATAATCCCTGTTGCTCCCACGATTAATGATATCCCAGCAATTCCAACAACAACTGCCGTTATTATTGATAGAATGCTTCCTATCCTTTCAGACAATTCCTCTGTTGTTAAAATCGTAAAATCCTCTCTTTTCCTATCCTTCTTCAAAACCTTTTCTATTTCTTTAGCAACGTCCTCGGGATCTCCCTTAGCTTTAACTAATATTAAATTTGCCTCATCAGCTTTTAAAACTTCCTTCGCAGCATCATAAGGAATATAAATTGAATAATCATCAAATCTGCTACCTATTTTATTTAAAATCCCGATGACTTTAAAAGGAACACCATTAATAACTATTTTATCACCAACCTCAATTTCTTTGCCAAATTCATATTTAGCAACTCCATAACCAAGAACAGCCTCATAGCTCTTGCTTTTTCTCAGATATTTTCCTTCTTCCAGGCTATAACCCTGTATGGTTTCCATAATTTCCTTCATTTTATCTACAGGCAAACCGTAAACAAAGGTTACATCAGAGGTATCTTTATAAACAACGGTTGCTGTTTTGAATATCAAAGGAGCTGCTACTTCAACACCTTTAACTTTCTCTATGTCCTCTATTTCTTTTTCTGAAAATCCTTTTCCAAAAAGCGCGGTTCCAAGCATGCTTTTCTGAGACTTTCCTGGCAGTACTGTTATTTTATCCTTCCCAAGTTTTTCAAACTCTTCGCTTACGTACTTCTTCATACCAACGCTTATTGAAATCAAAGCCACAATTGCCGAAATTCCGATAATTACACCAAGAATTGTTAACCAACTTCTTAATTTTTGTCTTGTAAGGTTTCTTAGTGCTAGGATTGCTATATCCAAAAGCATTATTTACTTTTTATAACTCTCTTTCCGAATTTTATCAAAATAATTGCTGAGATCAAGATAATTCCTAAACCACTAAATTTAAGCAAAGGAATTTCTTCTTTTTCCTCCACAGAAAAGGAGATTTCCTTAGACATAACATTTTCTTTATTAAATGCATCCTTGTAATAAACCTTAACATATAACTTTATCCTTTTACCTAAAGGCTCTATATTCAATTCTGCTGTTTCGTAATCGTTCTTATCGACATCTCCTACGAAATCAACACCTTTATTTATAACACAACCTTCGCATCTCTCCAATTCAATTAAAACACCAGTAGCTGTTGCATCTCCTCTATTTATGATTGTTAATGTAACCTTCCCCTCCTCTGTGTCGAAACTATCCAAATTAATTTCTAGATGTGGAGTAGCTTCTATTTTAACAACACCTAGAAATGTTGAGTTAAAACTTCTTCCAGCATTATCAGCGAAGGTAATGTAAATTGGGAATGCATATTCCCCTGCATCTGCATTTTCAAAAGCTTTAACGGGGATTTCAATCTTCCTCTTTTCCCCTATCTCTAAGCTATTAACTTTCACAATCTTATCACCCATTATGAAGAACGGCAAGCCCCCTTCCTGAAGAGTTATAAAAATATTATCTATTTTTGTATTTCCTTTGTTCTCTACGTATATTGTCAAATTAGTTAGGTTGCCTGGTGCTAAAGTTATTTCTGTTGTTTTTACTGATATTGAGGGAACTCTTGCATTAACTTTTATTTGCAAGCTTTTGATATCAAAAAGTTGAGGATTGTCCCAAGTTTCATATTTAATGAGTAAAGGAATAGAAAATCTGCCAGGATAATCAGACTCAACTTTTATGCAAAATCTTTGACTTTTGTCAGGGGCAAGAGAAGCAAAAAAGAAGTTGTTATTGCCAATAACCTGAACGTAAGGTGTGGAGTTTACTACTATCTCAATATTTCTTAAATCTATTTTCCCAACATTTTCGAGATATGCACAAACCTCTTTCCTTTCACCAGTAACTAGCTCTGTAGAACTTTGCTTAATCATAAGAATGGGTCTATAGTTAATTGTTAAAGGATAGTACCAAATATCTTCATGATGCCCAGTGGTGTCGCTGTATTCAATTTTAATCTTTAACGGATATATTCCAGCTTCGCAATCCTTTGCTTTTAAGTCTACAGGTATGCTTCTTATTTCGTTAGCGTACAAATCCCCTAGATTCATCCTTGCTTCATTTTCCCCATTTACATACCAGCATGTTCCCCTCAAAGTCAACTCTACATTTGAAGATAGCTGCGTGCTTTTTAGTGAAAGTATCAGAGTCGCTGTTGTATTCGGCTCTATGTAGCTAGGTATTGTGTATGAGGATTGCATGTCAATAAAAACTGTAGAATAAGCTTTAGGTAGTAAGCATATTGCCAAGGTTAAACATAGTGCTAAGCCAACAAGCTTTTTCATGGTACGAAAGAAATTTTCATGTTTTATAAATATAAATCTTTGCTTTACGCTTTATCAACTACTCACCTCTAATTATCTCCATAGCCTCATTAATGTTAACATTATCTTTTATTATTTTTCCGTCTCTCATAACCGCAATTCTGTCTGCGTAGTTGGCTATCTGAGGATCATGAGTCACAACTACTACTGTCTTTCCCTCCTTATTTAATCTTTTAAATAAATCCATAATAATTTTTCCGCTTTTTGTATCTAAATTACCAGTAGGCTCGTCAGCAAGCACAACTTCAGGATCATTAGCCAATGCTCTTGCAATAGCAACTCTTTGCCTCTCACCCCCCGAGAGTTCCATAGGTTTGTGAGACTCTCTACCTTTTAACCCTACCTTCTCTAGCAATTCTCTTGCTTTCTTTATCCTCTCTTTCCTAGGGATATTTTTAAATATTGTTGGCAGTTCTACATTTTCCAGAGCTGAAAGAGTGGGAAGTAAATAAAAAAACTGAAATACAAAACCAATGAAATTTAATCTTATGTCCGCAAGCTCATTTTCATCCAAACAATCAACTCTTCTATTTTTAATAAAGACCTTTCCTTCAGTCGGTTTATCCAAACAACCAGCTATATGAAGGAAAGTTGACTTCCCAGATCCACTAGGTCCCATTATCGCCAAAAATTCGCCCTTTTTAATTCTTATTGAAACACCTTTCAAGGCTTTAACTTTTATTTTACCTAAATCATATATTTTCCAAACGTTTTCCAATCTTATTACTGATGAACCCATCTTCTGAAAATGAAAAACTTTTTCTTCTTCTTTTTCACTTCCTTCCTTCTCTTTACTTTTTCAATAACTTTGCTAGCATCTTTGTATGTATTACCTACACCAACGGAATTACCAACCCCTATTAAAATTACGCTCCCCCCTTCACCAACCTCTCTAATTAATTCTAAAATCTTTTCTCTAGCGGGGTTTATAGATTTTACTATTTTCTTATTCATGGGCTCAATAGCTTCAAAAGCATCCATCTTTACTGCAATGGCATCCAACTCTATATTTCTCTTGCTTGCAATCTCCTCGATAAATGCCTTGTGATAAAAACCTAGACCACCTATAGCAACACCAACACCGCTAGCTACGCTACCAGTCTCTTCCCCCTCTAATTTACTAGCAGCATCTACGGTTATTATTTTCTTAATATTTTTATCTTTCTTCAGAATATCTCTAACAGCATCAGCTATCTCCCCAAGTCTCCCTCCAGGCCCTTTAGCTCTTATAACATAAACCTTTCTTCCTTCAACCTCCTCTTCGGAGCAAACTATATCCTTTGCTATATCTCTAGCTTCCTTAGATATAAAAGTGGTAACAATTAGAGGGCCTATGCTATCCCCAATAGGTTCATTTTCAAGAAAAGCCTTTGTGCATTTCAGTTCGGATTTAGCAACTTTCATTATTAATGGCATTATCATTTGTAGCTCGGCAAGAAAAAGGGGGTTGTTATGTTTCTTAAACATATATAGGTAGTGTTTAACAACCTTCTTTATGGAGTTTAAGCTCCAAACAGCTTTTAAAGCCATGGATATATTCATGATGTCTTCCTCACTGGCCTTGGCATTTCTCAGCAATCTTCTCGTTCCGTCTAGAAAACGATCTTCTGATTGGTCCAGTATATATTTTAATTTTTTTAATATTCCTGAAGGATCAAGATCTACGGGCTCTATAACAAAGAAATTGAGATAATCATCAAGAAACTTCTTAATGCTTTTCCTGCTTATACCAAATTTCCTAACTCTTGAGGATATCAAATTTCTACCCTTATTTACCATACCTTCAAGTTCAAGTAAGCTGTTCTCAACTCTGATTATCATCTGACGTATAAAAAGCCTTGGTAATACAAAAAGTAGCAACATGAAAAATACTAGTGATAATAACCAATCTTTCCAATCTGTTGGTATTAGCATCATTCTTCTTTAGCTTTTAATATTTTTAATAATTTTCTTAAAATTCCTAGCATAGTATTTACCTCCCTACCAGTAAGGTTTGCTCTGCCAATAATCCTCTTAAACATTATTATAGCTTTTCTTCTTTTCTCCTTACTACTAGGAAATTCTACTATTTCTAAAAGTTCTTCAATATATTTAAATAAAACCTCCTTTTCTCTTTGGGAGGCAAGCCTAAATTCCCTTATTTTCAAGCTGGATAGCTCATAGAGGAAAATAGCAACGGCATGCGACAAATTTAATGTTGGATAATCTCTTGATGTTGGAATCGTTACCAAAATATCACACAGTTTTATTTCCTCGTTTAGCAAACCAATATCTTCTCTTCCAAACACAATCGCCACTTCTCCTTTGAGCATTTCCTTTAAATCCTTCAGCTTAATATAACTTCTTAAAAAATTAGAATCGCTTTTTGGGATCTTCGCAGTAGTTCCAATAACGAAGTCAAATTCTTTTATTGCATCCTCAAACTTTCTAAAAATTTTAACATTGTTTACCAGCTTATAAGCGTGCTTTGCAACTTTCTTTATTTTTTCATCCTCAAAACTAAATTGGGGGTTAACGACTATTATTTTCTTAAAACCAAAATTCATCATAACCCTTAATATTGCTCCAAAATTCTCAGGGTTTTTTGGTTCAACAAGAATTACAGTTATCATGCTATATGCGCTAAAAATAGGTATTTTACCGAAAGTATCAGTATTATGTAATATAAAAATACTGCAACAAAGCTCTTTAACCAACTATCCAAACCTGCAAGGAAATTCAGCATTACTATCATAAGAATGATGGAGATAAAGCTTCCAAAAACAATGCCAAATAATGGAAATGCTATGAATGATCCAAAAATTTCTACAAGAATAAAGGTTACTATACTGCCCAAAAAACTCCCACCTAAAAGTTTCACTATTATTCCTAAAACTATTGCGCTTACGATTATCACAAGAAGTCCTATAATGCTAATGTGAAGATTGGAAACTAAGATTTTTTCT
Organism: Candidatus Undinarchaeota archaeon; assembly: GCA_964633445.1. Lineage (GTDB taxonomy): Archaea > Undinarchaeota > CAZWFW01 > CAZWFW01 > CAZWFW01 > CAZWFW01. The sequence goes on from CAZWFW010000001.1 coordinate 11,869, forward strand.
ATTAGTTGAATATAAGCAGATTCAAGCATTTATGGACCCGCGGGGATTTGAACCCCGGGCCTCCTGCTTGCGAAGCAGGCGCTCTACCCCTGAGCTACGGGCCCTAATGTTATGTTTTATTGTCTCTAGAATTTAAGTTTTAGGAAAGTATTTATCTAACAATCTAACATAAAAACATTTTCCATGCTAAATCCTTTTAATAAGTTAATAAAAAATTTAAATGAAAAAAAAGAAGTATTAAACGATTATACCCTCTCTGCGATTCTTTTTATTGATCTCTCTGTTCATACGATGTAAACCTCTCCTTACTAGCCACCTTCTAAATTCTTCAAAAGCTTCCTTTTCATATTGCTCATCAATTTTTTCTAGAACTTCCTCGATTTCCATAATCATTTTGATCACCCAAAAGATTAATTAGTTTTAATTAGTTAGCAGTATAGCGCTAGAGTATGTTGCCATTATTTCAAAATGAAAAACCGCAAAAAAGCAGTCAAAATAATAATTAGGGGAGTTGTTCAAGGCATAGGTTTTAGACCCTTCATTTTCAGAATTGCCAACTCGCTTAATGTTAAAGGATATGTTAAAAATGTGAAGGGTGGTGTGGAAGTTTATGCTGAAGCCTCTCAAAAGATTTTAGATAGTTTTTTAAATGAAATAATGAGTAAAAAGCCACCTTTATGCAAAATTGATGAAATCGAAATTAAGAATGTGTCTCTCGCCAATTTCAAGTCTTTTACTATAGAAAAAAGTGGTTTTGAAGATGAACCAGAGATGGTAATCCCTCCTGATATTGCTATCTGCAATGAATGTGTTAAGGAGCTACGCGATAAAGAAAATAGAAGATTTGGATATTTTTTCATAACATGCACTTCTTGTGGGCCAAGGTATACCATAATTGAGGATTTGCCTTTCGATAGAAAGAATACCACATTAAAATGTTTTAAATTATGTAAGGAATGTCTTAGGGAATACCTAGATCCCAAGAATAGGAGGTTTCATGCCCAGACAATTGCTTGCGGTAAATGCGGACCAAAGCTGTTTTTGAAAAGTAGCGGTAAGGTTTTGCGTAATAATGTTATTAAAAAAGTTGCAAAATTACTGAGTAATGAAGAAGTTGTTGCAATTAAGGGTTTAGGAGGGTATCATCTAGCTGTTAGGGCTGATAGCAATTTTGCGGTGCTAAATTTAAGGAAATCACTGAGAAGATCGCAAAAGCCTTTTGCTGTAATGTGTAAGGATGTTAAAACTGCAAAAACGTTTGCAGTAATTAACGAAAGTGAGAGAAGGTTGCTAGAATCTTGGCAGAGACCAATAGTTGTTTTGAGAAAAAGCAGTGATTATTGGTTAAGCAAATATGTAGCACCAGGACTTGATACAATAGGGGTTTTTCTGCCATATACAGCTTTACATTACCTCTTATTTGACCACATAGATTTTCCAATAATCCTAACATCTGCGAATTATCCTAACGAGCCTATTGCTAAAGACGAAAATGAAGTAGAGACGTTTGGTTTTGTTGAGCATATTCTTTACTACAATAGAAGAATAGCTAACAGATGCGATGATTCAGTCGTTAGGATCGTTGCAAATGAAAAAGTCTTTTTGAGAAAAGCAAGAGGTTATGCACCCTGCACGATGAAGTTGATTGGTGTTGACAAGAAAATTCTAAGTTTGGGCGCGGAACTCAATGTAACCTTTTCAATTTATAAGTATGGCAAGTGTATAACCTCACCGCATATAGGAGACGTTGATAATGAAGCTTGCTTAACACATTTGAAGCAAACTTTGTTTAAATTTCTTAGAATGTTAAAAGTCAAACCTGAGATAGTTGTCTGTGACTTACATCCAGGATATCTAACAAGCTCTTTGGCTGAGGATCTAGCAAGCAAATTTAAGGCAAAGTTAGTTAAAGTTCAGCATCACGAAGCGCATGCATTTTCATTAATGGCTGAAAAAGGGATTAATAATATTGTTTGCATTGTTTGCGACGGTTTAGGCTATGGTAATGATGGCAATATATGGGGTGGTGAGGTCTTTGCAATTAAGGGTAAAGAAGTTATAAGAGCTGGTAGGCTCGAGTACCAACCAATGCCTGGTGGAGAGCTTACAATAAAGTATCCTTTAAGGATGGCTGCAGGAATACTATTCAAAATTTTTGGGGATGATGCTAAGAGAATCTTAGCTAAATATGAAAACAAATTCAGATATGGTAGAAAGGAAATCACCGCAATTTTAAATCAAGTTATAAATAAGATAAATACTCCTTATACAAGTAGCACTGGTAGAATTCTTGATGCGATTTCTGCATTGCTGGGCGTGTGTTATGAAAGAACTTATGAGGGGGAACCAGCAATGAAACTTGAAGCCATTGCTAAAGGAAGAGATTTGGGTTTTAACTTTAACATTAAAAAAGAAGACAATGCCCATGTTTTAATAACATCTTCAATTATTGAGGAGGTTGCTAATACCATCAATCAAAAAAATGCAAAGGATGTAGCATTATCAGCTCATCTAGCATTAGCTAGAGGTTTATTTGAAATTGCTAGGAGAGTATGCAAAAAATATGATATTGATAAGATTGGTTTTACTGGAGGCGTCGCTTACAACACTATAATATCTAGCGAGCTCAAAAGACTTTGCAATGAAGAAAATTTTGAGCTTTACTTACAAACAAAATATCCTTGTGGAGATGGGGGGATATCCTTAGGTCAAATTTATAGAACATTGTTCTTTAAGGAAATATAATTCCTTTCACTCATCTTTGTGAATAAGCATATCTTCGATCGTTCTGTTCTTGATTCTTGAGAAATATTTCTTAGAATTGCTAACCCAAAATATAAAAACTTTTCCAAATTTTCTACTGTGTTGCATGATTCATGCAAAACGGTAGCATAAGCCCTTAAAACTCTAAATAAGCATTATAATTGCTTCCTCAGAGCTCACATCAGAAAGAGCTCGCATACCTCAGATTGCCAAAAGAAGGAAGAGATAACGGTTTTTTTAAATAATTGTGCAACACAGTACAAATTTTCAATCTGCGAAATAAGGATTATCAGCTAAAGATAGAAAAGAAACCGATAAAAACTATAATTTTTTAAAAATTTCAACAAAATATATACTATGAAGAAAAACAAGTTTTCACCCTTCCTTTATTTCCTCCTCATTTCCGTATCCATAATTCTTTCCTTCGATCTCTTTGCTACCGTTTATGTCAAGGAGGAGGTTTATTCGATTCCTTCGCCTCTTTTTGGGCTTGAATTAGACCCAAATTGGAATGTTTCTAAGGAAAACGGTAAAATTATTTTTTCTGGAAGCGAAGTGGGGTTTGTAAGAATCTCGTTAGAAAGAGTGGGAGAGATAAAAATAAAGGAAGATCTGAAGAAACAAATTCTCCCAAGCGTAGTTGAGAAAATAGAAAAGGTCGAGTTTAGAATGAATATGGAAAAAGGTGGAGTGATCTTAAATTTAGAGGCTGTCGAGCACAAAGGTGGTTATAGAAGGTATCTAGTAAATTTCTACCAAAATGGAGTAGATATTACAAAGAGAGAGAGTGAAAACGTTTTACTCCATGAAACCTTTCCTTTAAATTTGTCGTTCAACCGATGGTATAAAGTCGAAGCTTGGACCGAAAACAAAACGATTTACTTAAAAGTAGATAACTTTACTCAAGTAAGCTTTTATGATCCAAACCCTTATCGAATTAACAGTATAAGCTTTGAAACTTGGGAAGGCTCGAAGGCTAAAATATCAGAACATAAATATTGAGGTGAAAAAGAAAGAATTTTTCAAGCTAATGTATGAGGATCTCACCGTACTGGGAAGAATTTGTGGTTACTTATTCTTCTTTCTTGCAATCCTTTTCCTACTTCTCAAGGTAAATGCAAGGTATGCAACTTGGTTCTTTCTGGGATGCTCAGCTGCTTTCCTAGCGGAAAGACCAACCCTATGGTTTTCTCAGCAAGTGTTCGACGAAGGTTTTCTCATAGGTTTTTCTCTCTATACTTTCCCCTTTCTAATAATTTCATCATACCTTCTTAGGAAGGGGTTCAGAGATTTCTACTCTTTACTGCTCGGTGGCCTAATAACCCACTTACTCATAGATTTTTCTCTGAATGTTGTAAGAATGAATATAGTTGGTCTTTCTTTGATGATTTTTGTCGGACCTCTGCTCTTAATCGATAAATATATTTCGAAGAAACCCATCATAACCTTTCAAAAAAGGATTTATGATATATTTACAAATAGGAGAAATTTTTATCTCTTACTCTTCTTTGTCTTCATAATTTACTTGGGATATTCGGAAATGGGTTTGGCTGTTTCCCCTCTACCCTTTTATCTTTCCGTCATAGCACTCTTTGCAGAGTTTACGCTCCTTTACCTCATGTTTTCCTTTCTTTCGGATTCTCCTATAACTTCGCTAAGCATAAGCGAGATATTGCCCAACAAAAGAGAATGGAAAATCTTAACAGCATCTTTTTTGCCAATCTATTTTTTAATCTTGGGTTTTCTTGTTTGGAAAGTTAGCAAGCTTCTTCCTCTCTCTACCATCATAGTCTTGATGGGTATGAATTTGTTAGCGGTTCCATTCTTGATAATTTTATTGAAAAGGTGTAAGAAGAAGCACATGGAAACTGTGAACATAGAACTTAAAAAGTATGTGAACAAGAAGCATCTTCTTATTTTCCTTTGCTTAGCTTCTCTCCCTCTCTTTTTCCTAGCTCCGGTTTCCGCTACTCTCGGAGTATTAACAACGCTAATAGTGCTTTTCTTCGTATTGGCGGATATACTTAGATAATTTCTTCGCTTCTTCAAGAAATGATTTGAAATTTAAATGTTATATAACTTTACGTGCTAATTTAATTACAATAGAAAATCATTAAATAAATTTTTGATAATGGGTGGTTCTTTACCAAGAATAACAAAGGTTTTGGTATGCGTTATGATAACTGTTGGTGTTCTTATAGTATTATTTCTGAATATAAACAAGAATATGAGTGGATTTGAATGTCCAAAATATACCCCACCATCTCCAGATTTTTGCAAAGATGGGATAATTATCACAGGATTAAAAGATTTTAGGGGTTGTAATCTTCCTCCATATTGCTTTAAGAGCGTATCTATGAAACCGCCTTTAAAGAAAATGAACAATAGTGCTATGATATCAAATCCAGCAGCTGTGTACTGCGAGGCGCTTGGTTATAAATTCAAGATACTGAATGAGGAAAAGGGGCAGAGAGGCTATTGTATATTTCCCGATAATAGTAATTGCACCGCATGGTCTTTCTTTGCGGGAGAATGTGGAAAAGAGTGGAGCTATTGTGAAAGATACTTAGGAGGAAAAATTATAGGATATAAACCCTGTAGCGTATCTACCAAATGCGCTGTATGTAAAGTTAAATTAGATACTACAAGAGAATGTCTTGAATGGAATTTGGTGAGAGGGTTCTGTAGAAATGAATGAGAAGCCCCGACCGGGATTTGAACCCGGGACCTCCGCTTTACCAGAGCGGCGCTCTACCAGCTGAGCTACCGGGGCATCATTTTTATTTTAAGCAAATTCATAAAATATAAAAGTGTTGCTAGAGCTCTTGGAAAATAAATCTGCAAGATTTACAAATTTTCAGATTTCAAAATTTCCCTTAGATACTCTATATTTCCTTCAGCACTTTCTTTTGAATTCTCAGCCCCTGGCAAATAGCCTTCAACAGTTACGTAACCATTATAGCCAATTTCCTTAAGCAAGCTTAAAACCCTAGCAATATCTATATTACCCTCATAAAGAGGTAAATGAGGTCTGGCGCCCTTTGGACCATAGTTGTTGCTAATGTGCACATGCCCTAAATAATCTTTACATTCCTTAACGAATCTAGCAATTTCTTCTATAGAAGAGCTACCATCTCTCTGCAAATTTACATGAGCTATATCTAAGGTCAACTTTAAACCTTTCTTATGGAATCCATCATTCTCCAAGAGTTTTTTAACGTCATCTCTCGTAACCACAAGCTCTGTTTCTCTTGGATATTTAGGTTCCATATTTTCAACTGTAATCTCAACATCAAGAATTTTTGCAAATCTTAAAATTTCATCGAGACCATCTACCATTAACCTCCAGACATCTTCTTTGCTTTGGGACGGTGTAACCTTCCTGCCAGGATGAATAACCACAACCCTAGCATTTAGTATCTTTGCTAATTTTATCGATGATTTTATGCAACGCAATGAATATCTTCTCACCATAGGATTTAAACTTGCAAAATTCAAATCCCATTTTGTTGCGTGAACGGTTATATCTAAACCCAAACTTTTAAGTTTCTCCTTCCATCTCTCCCAAAACTTTATTGGATATACTTGAAGCATCCAAGGATACTCGGCCCATATCTCAACAAAATCATACCCGCATCTAGCAACAAATTCCATAGTTTTGTTAAATCCCCACTCATGCAATAAATCCCAAAGTGCTCGTGTAGAAATTCCAAATTTCATAACAATAAAAATTATGTTCTTTTGCTATGATATTAATTTTCAGTTCTAATTTATTTTATAATAAGAGTTATTGCCTCGCTCTGTCCTCTTATATCACTATACATACCATAAGCTACCGCTGGCTTGGCATAAACGACGCTTGGATATTCAGCAACTAATTCATATTCTATGCTTGCCTCACCCAAATGATTAATAAACCACGAGATTTTGTTACCATTAATTTCATACCTCACAATATTCTCACTTAAGTCATCCTTTAGCGAAGTTTCTTTAACCCTGAATCCAGGAGGTATGTAATCTTCAAGAATAACATAGTAGATATCGTTGCCCCTAATGCTTATTTTAACATTCACAACATCCCCAACCCTTGCAACTGTTTTGTTATAACTCTTTTCAACGATTATATCTTTTTCAGGTAAAATCTGCAGCGTTTCGGTTGTTTGCTTAACAATTATGGTATAATAAGGATTGCCAATACCCTCTTTTCTTATTTCAATAACATTTCTTCCTGTTTCTAAATATTTAGTCACATCAATGATGTAAAGTTCGTCCTTATTTTCCTCAGTTACTGTAAAGCTTTGAACCTCTTTACCATTAACAAAAATGCTTAGTTTATAGTCCGCTTTTTGTTCCTTAGTAATCTTACTATACTCATATATTGCTAGCAGCGCCTCAGCAGTATCTTTTGTTGTATACCAACCGTAATATCTCTTGTTCTCAATTAACCACTTAATCGCCTCTTGAACAATTCCGTAATACTTAACATTCTCCGTTGCTAATAACGCCCTTATAGCACATGCAGTTGTTTCAACATCACCTGCAAGTGCTTTACCATGCCAATGGTTATTAACTGCCATGTCATAAAGCTTTTCGGCTAAATGGCTGGTATCTCTTCCTGCTTTTTCATAGGCTAGGATTATTAGGGAGAGTGTGTAAGCATCCTCAACATTCTCATGATCTTCCAAATATTCAAGTGCTTTCTGAATATGATAATCATCTTTGCTAACACCACTTTCAAGCAAAGCTAAAGTTACGTAAGCTGTCATAGCAACATCATTACCCCTTAACCAATGACTACCATGCCATGCACCATTGTATTCTTGTCTCTGCATCAAAACCCTCTGAGCCCCATCAATTATGCTCCCATCAACATAGAAACCTACCTGTTTGGCTTTAGCTAGGCCAAATAATACGTAAGCCGTCATGAACTCATTAGTAGCATCATTTTCCCACCACCCCCATCCCCCATCGCTATGTCTAAAGCTATAAATTCTTTGTAAACCTTTAGCTATCATATCATCAAGCTTTTTCTCAAATTCCTCATCAAGCATACCTTTTTCTTTTAGAAGCATTTTGATTATGATATCAGGATATAAGCTACTCATCGTTTGTTCAACACATCCGTAAGGATACCTTGCAAGTCTTTCTACCCCTACAATTGAAATGCTTAGTAAAGTAGGTTGGATGAGGATCTTAGCATTGGTAAATTCTGGAATAGCATTTTCGTATATCTCAAACTCCTTTTTAACATAATTGCTTTCAAGCACACCTGAAAATGATAAGGTTATTGGCTCTATCTTTGGCGTAATCAAAATTTGCTTTCTTACGCCATCTGAATACTCGCCTGAATAAGCAACTACAGTGACATTTGCTGAGCCATAACTTGTTAACTTAACATACCAACTTACCTCCTTCGCTTCATTTGGTCTTAATCTAACTACTTTTGTTTCATTATCCAGTATGACAAATTTCTTGGATTGAATTAAGGTAACATAAGCATCTATGCTTTCATCCAAAAAGTTAAACACCCTAGCGCTTATGGTTACCTCATCCCCAACCGTCGCTTCACTAGGCACATGAACCTTTATAAAGAAGTCTTTCTTGGCAATAACCTCAGCATCATTATTACTTCCAACATCACAATTCTTAGAGGCTGCTAAGGCAAGAACTTGCCACGTTGTTATACTATCAGGCAATTTGAATTTTACCTCTGCGGTACCATCTTTTGCTATAATTTCTTTCCATAAAGCTGTGTCTGGGAAGTAGTATCTTATCTCTATTCCCTTAGGAATATACCCAACACCCCTTGCCTCTTCTTCTAGCGTTTTAGGTGCCCCAATACCCGCAGCCCATTCCTCATATGTGAGATACTGTGGTGCGGCCCTCATAACCATTCCTCCCATAAGGAACATGCCTATAAGCAAGAAAACTACAACAAAAATTGCTGAGAGAATCGCTACACAAACAAGCACTGGTTTTCTCATATCTTTTCTTATAGCAGCTAAAATGGCCAAAGCTATTATGAAAATTGGTAAAATCCAGAAGGCAGATGCTCCTGAAATTACTAAAAGAAGTAGAGAAAATGGAACAGCTAATCCAGCCAAGTAGTATCTTGTAGGTCTCCTTTTTACTTTGAGAATTACCAAAGCACCAAGCAAGGACGCAGTTGAGATGGTTGCCCACGCATCTTCATCTACATATCCGATTCCGAGAACATCAATAATTACTGCAAGAATAAATGCAGCCCCTAAGATTAAAGTTGGTAGTATAGCATACAAATATCTTGCTCTTCCAGTTTTAGCTAAATATACTGATGCAAGCGCTAGTGTTAGCAAAACTATAACTATAGCTAGAAGAATAAGTTTTTCAGCAATTTCGTTAACTTTCCACCTATCCACCTCAATTGCTGTTAGCGATACTCTGATGCTTTGAGCAGGGTTAGCATAATAGTGCTCAAATGGCGAGAATTTGTTTTCTTTCAGTATTTGAACAGATTTATCTATTACTGCAAAACTAACTAATGCTGAAATTGGCTTATTATCTTTAGAAACTTTAAATTTTATAGTTGCTTCTTCTCTTGGCTCATAAATTTTCTTATCGGATATTATTTCAACATCTAGTTTCTTATCTGGCAAAACGTATATTGAAATTTCGTCATATGGGCAGGGAACACCATAACTTCCTTTAACAAGTTTTGGCGAAACATATTCATAAGCATAAGTTCTATAGTAAGGATAACTGTATTTTCTGCAATCTTTTAAGACATATGCTCTTATAATAGCGTTCTGATATGAGGGCTTAGCTTTGATAGTTAATTCAGCTTTTGCATCATTATCAAGCCTTACAGCATAGAAATCTGATGCATAAGATCCTAGAACACTCACATAAACGATTTCGTTTCTGTACTTCTCCTTTGCCAGTATGCCAAGCTTTATATCCTCGTTTTCTCTATATTCTTTCTTATCAGAGAAAACAACTATGTTTTTTTGCTCAATTTCATTAACTTGTGGTCTGCAATAAATACCCCTTCTGGAGTAATACCAGCAAGGTTTATAATTTAGGAAAATCTCTTTTTCTGCTGAATAAACACCATCATCTATGCTGAGTGTTATTTTAACATATTCAACTCCGCTTGGGTACCTGAACTTTATTAAAAACCCAGCACCCCTGCTTGCACCTTCGTCTAGTACCTCCTCCTGCAACTCGTTATCAACAATTTTATATCCTATAAGCTTCCATGTAGTTCTCGCATTACTTGCCTCTGTGCTATCAGGATATGCTATTGAAACGTAAACTTCAACATTGTCCCCCTCTCTATAAACTTCCTTGTTTTTCTGAATTTCTACATTAAATGCAGATGTTACGATGGGTATTTTCTTTATAGCTGAGGTTTCTATACCTAAAACTTCGCTTTTTGCTTCTATTACAAGGGACTTTGGATATCTCCAATAATGGTGGTAGTAATAGGGAATCTCAAAGGGAAATCTAACTATGCAAATTCCTTGGGAATTTGTTATACAGCTATCCTGTTGAATAATATTCCTTTCACGCCACCCAGATACTTCCAAATAAACCTTGTAATCGATTTTCTGGTTAACAACTGGATCTCCGAAAATATAAGTCAATTTGAATTTTACCTCAAACTCCTTATCATCCCTTGTAATCCAGTTTTTGCTCAGAATATCTAATTTAGCCTCTGGTTTTTCGTATTTTCTTATCTCGACAACCAATTTTTCAGTAGTATTCCCATATAATGCTGTAAATGAATAGTTTCCAATCTCAGCTTCTTTATCTATAGGGAAGCTAAGGGAAAAATGACTAAAATCGTCTGTCTCAACATTTTTCTTAAAGATAATTCTATTAGACGGATTTCTTACTATTAAAGCAACGGTTTTATGAGTAATTGGTGCGTATGTTCCATTGATTTGCTGCCAAACAAAACCAGCAACCTTTATTTCCTGGCCTGGCTTATAAATTTTTCTATCTGAATATAAATATATCTTAGCTTTTCTTTTCTCGATCTTTATCATTCTAGAGATCTCTCTGCTCTTACCGTGGTGCCATGCTTTAACTTTAAGCTCATAATTCCCTTCTGGTAAGTCTGGCAAAGTTATTCTTGCCATACCTGCTTTATTTGCTATTACGGTTTCCTCAAAATCGCCAATCCCAAAAGTTATTTTTGCATAAGGTAGTGGTTTGTAATCGGGGGATAATGCCATAGCAAAACCGTTAAGCTCTTCACCAGCATATTGCGTATCAGATATTTCTAAAAGCAGATTTATTTTCGTGTATTTGTTGTATAAATAGAAAAGCTTAGATAACCATAGCGGTGATGAGAAAAGCAGAATGCTTAAAGCTATAAGAGATATTATCGCAAACTTCAATTTTCTAAAAGAAACTTTTTTCATGAAAATTCACCACATAACCTTCTTAATGGCATTCCTTTTCCATACTATGATTATAATGAAAAGAATTAGCAAAAATGTCCAGAGAATCTTAGACTCAAGCTTCATGCCAACAACCTCAACATAAACTTCCTCATTCGGTTTCAAATTTCTAAATTTCCCTTCCAAATACTTATTCATTCTTGGAATCTCTATTTCTATTGGTACACCTCTCTTTGTTACAACAACCTCCTCAACTTGCTTCTCAACACCTATCTCCCTTAAAACTTGAGCTTGCTGAGCAAAAAATCCTTTACCACCCAGCGTTATTTGTCTATATGGTCTTGTGGGAATAAATTCAACAATCTTCAACTCCATTTCAGGTTTCGAGCTCATTTTCAATTTTTTGAAATCTGTTGGCAGACCTAGCTTAATCGCCCCTTCAAGAATTGGTGCTGAAATCTTGGGCAAATACGCTAAGTAAGTTAATAGAACATTTCCTTTTTGAACATTATCTTGTGTGTAGATTACTATTAATTCGAAATCTCTATAGTCATTACCAACTTTTTCTGAAAGAGGCAGAGGAATTTTTATTTTTTCTTGCTCCTTATAGGCGAAAGCATTTTCACCGTCTATCAAAGCTCCCCAGAACGTTGCATTATCTGGCAAAGTCAACTCCAATGTTTTACCAGGCTCCGTATTTACAATGCGATACGTTGCTTTAACAAGTGCAAAATCCTTTGTAGGTAATATATCGTACGTTGCTTGCTTAATAATAGTAGCTAAAACACCTACTTCCTCAACTTTTTCTTTGGATATAAGCAGAGAAAATTTTTGGCCTTCATACGTTGCCACCAAAACGTAATCTGCAGCATATTTTCTTCCAAAATCCAGCAAATCCTGCCTTTCATACGGGGATATCTCCCTTACATTAGTTGCAGATGTAACGTTAATCTCAAATCCCTTTGCATATACTGCCAATGCACAAGCATACGCATCTGTAGCTCCTTTTTCTAAAAATATCGTTGGCTGTGTAATATTGAGAGTTAGAACTTCAAATTTAAGCGTTAATAGAAGACTGTTTGTAGATCTAGGCAAGACTGCTGAGAGAGTATTATTTTCAATCTCAGCAAAATCTAAAAGATGATAGTCGCTTCCAGCATAAGTGGCTATCGCATCCTCCAATCTATAGTTTGATGGGAAACTTAATTTTATGTAATTAAAGCTACCCGCGGATGTTGGGTGATATATAAATATTGCTTTGTCCTTATCTGCTAGGGTTATTATAGCATATGCCCTCTCTATTTCCTGCGGTAAAGTTATCTCCTGCCATTCAGATTTAACATTTAGAGAATTTGCATTTGTAACCAGCCAAACAATCTTGTTTTCAACCCATTCATAGGGTTCAGGAGTGGGGTGAACCTTTAATTTTCTATAAAATTCATTATCGAACTCATATTCCATCTCCAAAATTTTTGCGGGGCTTGGCAAAGAAATTGAAGATTCCGCCTTATTCTTACAAATCTTAATCCCATCAGCTAAGATTATATGTTTACCAGAAGTTAAATTAATTTTAAGCAAGTTGTAAGCATATTGCTCCTCAGAAACTGGGTTATTATCTACATAAACATCTTCAACAGCAAAATCCCCTAATGGCAGAGTGATTGTTGTATTCCTGAATGCTGAAATTTCTATTCTTAGCGAGACATCGCACTTATTCTCAGAAATCTTGTAAGCAAGTTCGTATTTATTTATGGTGTAATCCTGAGCATGTGCGTAATTCAAGCTTGTCAAGACCAGTAAAAGTAATATAAACAGACCCCTCATCTTACAACGCTTGCTTTTTCTACAAATCCATAGCTTGCCTCAGCTAGGATTCCCGCTCTTACTTTTGGGGTCGGATGGAAAAGTAGATCCACAAATTGAACTAGTGTAAAGATAAGAATACATAAAGTTACTATAATTAAAATAACTGTCTCCCAATCTTTTCTCTTTTCATGCTTAAAATATAAGTAAAGATATCTTATACTTGCAGCACCTCCTAACCATATTGAGATTATATGTAACACTACTGGCGAATGATCTGTTAAACTATAAAGAATGTTTAACGGTAGGATGGCAAGCATGACTAAAGTTGCTACCAAAAAAGTTACAAGGTTTCTTGAAAATGCATTAATAACAGTGTCTCTTGAGCCAAAAATCCATGTAAGCATATAAAGAGGAATTGTTGCAAAAAGAATTGTTAAAATTTCTGTTACAGGAAATTTCCACGCAAATGCTAAAGATGTTTGGAAAATTTTATCTAATAAGTATCCGTAGATTGCCCCATAGATTGAGGAAAATATAATAAGCGCCAAGGAAAAATATAAGACGGTTATTTTTTCCTTGTTTAGCATATCAAAACTCTTCTCAGGCTTTTTTAGGAGAGATATTACTGCTGTTATAGCACCCATACCAAATAGTATAGGTTACTGCTAAACTTTATAAAATTAACTTTTGCGTTGTATCTTGGTTTCTGTAGCTATTGTTTGGTGATTTTGTTCATGATAAAATGCGGAAATTGCGATCATATAGTAACTTTCAAAGCAAAAAGGGTGTAAAATTGAGATAGGGGAGTATCAACCAAGACTTGCTAGAAACTTTATTCTCTTAAGAGTATTCGGATGTGTGCTAAGCAACTCCATAATTCTTTCGGCAAATCCTACTCTTATTTTCTTACTCCTTAAAGCTGCAAGCTCGTCTTCTTCAATTTTTCCACTCATATCCATATCGATTTGCTTTAATTCAGTAATTTCGTTGTAAGCCCTTGAAACATCATTTAAAAAGAATGCCTTTAATCCCTCAACTCTCCTCAATTCGCTTTCATCACTTCTTGCGGAACCATAAACTATCTTGTAAAGCGCTGAAGCTAGAGCGCTTGGCTTATTACCAAGCTTAACACTCCCTAAATCAGCATAGTACTCTCTTATTCTTGAAGCATATAGAACGACAAGATTTGTTATTAGGTAAAATATAAATGCTGCTAACCCAATTATTATTGCTTGCGCTGGTCTTTCCTCAAATGCTGCAACATAAATACTGTTTCTTGCGATCATCCAGCAAATTAGTGGTATTGCGCTTAACATCGTAATTATTATGACATCCCTATTTTTCAAGTGCGAAATTTCGTGCCCTAAAACAGCTTTTAATTCCTCTCTATCAAGCAACTCTACTATTCCTCTTGTTACACAAACTCTACCATCTCCAACTCCTCTGCCAAATGCAAATGCGTTTGGTATGCTTAAGTTGCATATACCAACTTTAGGTTTTCTAATTTTTGCTTTTCTCGCGAGCTCTTCAACAATTTCATGCAACTCTGGGTATTCCTCTTTGCTAATATATCTTACACCCATGCTAAGCTCCACAATCTTAGGACCGATAAGATATTGGATAAAGAGAAGAAAACATGCGAAAGATACTGCAAACGCAATGCTATAAAATCCAAAAATAACACTTACTATAGATGCTATAGCATAGAATAAAGCAAATGCTAGCATCAAAACAAAAAACATCTTTATTCTTAGGATAAATGTCATAATTTTTTAACTTAAAGTGAACTATTTAAAAATTTTTATCAATGTATGGCTGAAAGAGTTTAGCCTGCCAGATTTCTGAAAAAGTTAAAGAAAATTTGAGAAAAAGTATTTAGAAGATTGGATGATTGATGGTTTGTTGACCATGGAGTATGTAGAATACCTATGGCCCTTTAACAAGGAAAAATAACTATTTTAAAAACTTATTGCGAGTATCAGGTGTTAGTTTTTCAAACATAATAAAGTTTAAATATTTTGAGGGGATTCCAACATACAGGTATGAAAGCCATTTTCAAAGACTTTTGCCCAAACTGTAATGGGGAAATAGATGATGAGAGACTTTGGCATAAAGTTCCTTGCGAAAAGTGTTTACCCTTATCTTTGGACAAAGTTAAAAAACTAAGCGAAAATCTCAGCAATTTAGAATTTAAAGAGCTAATTTACGAGTTACTAAATGAAAGAGGAACTCTAAAGAATTATTCAAAAATATATGAGCTGGAGAGAAGGGTTGAGGAAGTTAACAAGATTTTTGAGGCATGTATAGGCAGCGGTCTTTGGTCTGCCCAGAAAGTTTGGGTAAAGAGAATTTTAAACAAAGTAAGTTTTGCTTTGATAAGTCCTACAGGAATGGGAAAAACAACGTTTGGTATGGTAATGTCCCTTTATTTGGCAAAGCATGGTAAGAAATGTTACATAATTTTGCCAACGACGATCCTTGTTAAACAAATAAACGATAGACTTGAAGAGTTTATGGAAAAAAGCGGGGTTAGAGTTAGAGTTTTAGCATATCATACCGAATTAAAAAAAGGCGAGAAAGAGGAGGTAAAGGAGAAGATAACTAAAGGAGAATTCGATATATTAGTAACATCAAGTCAATTCCTAGCAAGAAACTTTGAGATAATAAAAAAGCAGAGATTCTATTTCATATTTGTGGATGATGTTGACGCTTTTCTTAAAGCATCCAAAAACATTGACAGGGTTTTGTTTCTCATGGGATTTTCTGAAGATGCCATCAAAGCCGCTATGGAGATTATTAAAATTAAAAAACAGTTAGTTGTCAGGAGGGATAAAAATCTCGAAGATAAGCTAAAAACTCTTGAAAGAAGTTTGGAGGAGTTTAAGGATGTCGAAAGCATTCTTGTGGTTTCCTCAGCAACTGGTAAGGTTAAGGGCGATAAGGTAAAAGTTTTTAGAGAATTACTCAACTTTGAAGTTGGCACTGCAAGGGAAGGGGCTAGAAATATAGAGCATATTTGGCTTGAAGGCAAGCTAGAGGATATCTGTGAAATAATTAGGAAAATGGGTGGTGGTTGCTTAATATTTGTTCCTATAGATGCTGGTACAGAGCTTGCCAAGGAAATTGAGCAGTTTTTAATTTCGAAAGGAATTAACGCTAAAGCTGTTCATGCAAAAACTAAAAAGAGTGTTATTGATCGCTTTGCTAAAGGGGAAATTGATGCGTTGATAGGAGTAGCGAGTTATTATGGTGTTATTGTGAGAGGATTGGATATTCCCGAGAGGGTTAGGTATGCAATATTTTATGGAATTCCGAAATTCAAATTCTCCTTAGAGATAAAGGAGAGGAATCCGATTAGGGTTCTGTCCCTGCTATCTACCTTAAGGGAATTTTCAAGTAACAAAGAAAGAGTTGATAGAATGATTATAAAATTAAGAAGGATACTGTCAAAGCTGTCACCAGAGGATTTGAGGAAAGTTGAGGAAAGCCAACAGTTAAATGATTTTTTGGTGTATGTTAAGCAAGAATTTGAAAAAGCTGCTGAATTTTTGCAGAATATGCTCAAAAATAAGGAGGTTCTAGATAAAATAGGAAAAAGCCCGTATATTTCTCTAGTTAAAGAAAGTGAAGGATTATTCATAAAAATACCTGATGTAAGAACATACATACAGGCTACAGGTAGAACTTCAAGAATGTATGCTGGTGGTATTACCAAAGGAGCTTCCTTTGTCTTTATAGATGATGAAAAGGTGTTTAATGGTTTGAAAAGGCAGCTGATATTACTTGATGAGGAGTTCAAAAGTATTGGTGAAGTTGATCTTAAGAAGATTAAGGAGGAGATAGAAAGGGATAGGAAATTGCTTACTGAAATCAGGGAGGGTAAAGTTAAAGTTGAGGCAAAAGAACCCGTTAAATCTTGTTTGTTTATTGTTGAATCCCCAAACAAAGCAAAAACAATTGCAAATTTCTTTGGTAGACCATCTAAGCGTAGAATTGGTGAATTGGTTGCTTATGAAACACATACTGGAGATTTCGCTTTAACAATAATTGCAACTGGTGGACATATTTTAGATTTAGCTCATGATGGTATATATGGGGTTAAGAGGGTTAATGGTAAATTTATTCCGATCTACACGACAATTAAAAAATGTAGGAAATGTAATGAGCAATTTGTTGAGGGTGATGTATGCCCGAATAAGAAATGCAATTCAAAGGACATATTTGATAGCAGGTATACAATTGAAGCATTAAGGCATCTTGCAGATGAAATAGGATATGTTATAGTCGGTACAGATGCTGATTCGGAAGGTGAGAAAATTGCTTGGGATGTAGCAACATTAATCGCACCTTTTGCAAAAGAAATAAAGAGAGCTGAGTTTCACGAGGTTACTAGGAGAGCTATTTTGAACGCTTTGGAAAATCCAAGAGAAATTGACGAATTTAGGGTTAACGCTCAAATTGTAAGGCGTATTGAGGATAGGTGGATTGGCTTCTACTTAAGCCAAGATTTATGGAGAATATTTGAAAAGGGTTGGCTTTCGGCTGGTAGGGTGCAAACGCCAGTACTTGGCTGGGTAATTGAGTTTGAGAAGCTTGCAAGAAAGAAGAAGTCAGTAGTTAGGATAGTACTTGAGAATGATGCTGTTGTGGATTTTGAGTTTAAAAACATTAGACAGGCTAAGAAATTTGCTGAAGATGTTGAGGAAGCGTATGTGGAAATACTTGAGGAGAAAGAGGAGAAAATAAAGCCGAATCCCCCATATACAACTGATACTTTACTAAGGGACGCTTCTCGCTTCTTCAGACTTGATGCTCCAAAGGTTATGCAAATTGCGCAGGATCTTTTCGAGGCTGGGTTATGCTTGACACCAGACACCTACGTAATTATGCATGATGGAAGTATTAAGAAGATAGGCGATATCTCCGAAAATGAAAATGTTTTGGGCTTGAACAATCTACATGAGATGCCTGCAAAGGTACTAAGGTTTTGGAAGATACCGTATAAAGGTGTGATCAAAGAAATAGTGCTTGAGAATAATTATAGCATAAAGGCTACTCCAGATCACGGAATTTTTGTTTACAGAGATGGTAAATTTGGTTGGGTTTCAGCTAAGAATGTAAGGGTTGGAGATTATGTGGCAGTAGCTTTCAATGTCAACATTAAAAGAGAAAGCTTAGGTTTACTCGAATTATTGGCGAAGCTTGGAATATTGGATATATGCGTCGAATTCAAGAAAGATTCAAAACTATTTGAAAAGCTTAAAAAGAGAGTTGATGGAAGTAAGGCAAGTGCAAAATATAAGTATATGGGAAGCAGGGCAATTCCTTTAAAGTATTTAGATAAATGGGGCATTGATCTAAAAGCCGTTGAAAGGGAAGCAACCACCATTTCCAAGCAGAGATCCTCAGCTGAAAAAATTCCAATTTTTAAATTAAATAGCGATTTTTGGTACTTCGTTGGACTGGTTATGGGTGGTGGAACAATCGAAGAAGAGAAAATTGTAATATCTCAAAAAGATGCTAAGGAAATCAAAAGGATACTTGAAAATGTGTTTCCATTTGCCAATGTGAGGATTGCTGGCACGCAAGTTTACCTTGCTAATTCGATTATAGCAGAGATTTTAAGAAAACTGGATGTAAGGGGCAAGTTAAATGGTTTAGTGTTTTCACTGCCAGAGGATTGCATAAATGCTATGATAGCTGGATATATTGATGCTGATGATAGCATTTCGTTGAAGTTTGACAAGAAATGTTGTAAAAACAATCTTAGAATTGTTATAAGTAATAAAGAAAGGGAAAAAATTGAGAAAATTGGATATTACCTATGCTTGATTGGTATTTTGAACACATTGCATAAGGATGAAAAAACAGGTATTTGGAAACTAATTTTAGGCAATAAATCGCTTAAGACGTTTAAAAAGAAGATTGGTAAACATCTTAGAACTAGGAGAAAGATTTTTGAGAAAGCATACAAAGCATGCGCAAGTGAGCATCTAGAGTCAGATTTTGTTCCGTTTAGTAAATTTTTCAAGTTACTTAAATTTGGGAAAGGTGTTGAGGGTAGAATTCTCAAAGAACTTTGCACTGATGCTCGAAATTTGGATGACTGTGCATGTATACAAAGAGAAAAGCTTAAGAAGGTAGTTAAATTGGCTGAAGACACTGATGTTAAGACATTTTTGCTTGAACTGTTAAATGCCAATGTTTCATGGGTTAGAGTGAAGGAGGTTAGGAATAGGCAATATAACGGATATGTTTACGATATAACAACTGCAACATCAAACTTCTTTGCTAATGCGATACTTAACCACAACTGCACCTATCACCGTACAGATTCAACAAGAGTATCAAAGGAAGGTTTGAACGTTGCTAGGGAATTGGTTGAGGAAAGTTTTGGCAAGGAATATTTCAAAGCAAGAATTTGGTATATGGAAGGTGCCCATGAGTGCATAAGGCCCACAAAACCACTTACGAGAGAGTATCTCGAGGAGTTGATTAATACTGGCGCGCTAACATTGCCTAGACAATTAACCTTTTGGCATCTTGTAGTTTATGAGCTCATTGTGAATAGATTTATGGCAAGTCAGATGAGAGAGGCTAGAGTTGTTAAACAGAAAGTAAAAGTAAGTGTTAAAGATGTTGAAAAAGAAGTTGAAGGATACGCTAAGGTAGCTGATGAAAGTTTCCTAAAGATAACTAAGGTACCAATGATACCCGAGTTTAGGAATGGTAGGGTAAAAGTTAAAGATGTAAAGGTAATGAGGGTACCATCATCCAAGTTGCTTACGCAAGCGGATCTCGTTGCTTTAATGAAGGAGAGGGGTATAGGTAGGCCATCAACCTATGCTACAATAATTGCTAAATTGTTCAAAAGGGGTTACCTTTACGAGCTTGGTAAGGAGAAGAGGATTAATAAAATTGTGGCAAGGAAAATTGGCAAGGAAGTTTTTCAGTATTTGATTAGCAATTATCCTCATTTAATTAGCGAGGAGCGTACAAGGAAACTTGAGGAGGATATGGATATGATAGAGGAGGGTAAGAAAGATTATCAGGAAGTTCTAAATGAAATTTACAAGGAAATCTTTGAGCCAGAAATACTCAAGCAATATTAAGTTTATGACATAATCACTAGAACGGATTTGAAGCTTATCGTTAACATCGTTAAGAATGTTAAGTTTATTATCGTTAAGTAAAATTTAAGTAGTGTTAAGTTAATTTGATTTTTTATGAGGCTAGAGGAATTCTTTAAATTGATTGAAAATGGAGAAAGTGAGAGAATAGAGTTTAAGGAGAAAGTAACGAAAAATATTGCTGAGGAGATAGTTGCATTTGCAAACTCTTTGGGAGGTTACTTGTTAATAGGAGTGAAAGACGATAAAACACTTGTAGGTCTTAATACTAAAGAATTGCAAGAGGCCAAAAGATTCATATCTAATTGCCTAGCGAATATTGCTCCACCCATAACAGTAAAATTTCATGAAGTGAGAATAAATAGAAAGAGTTTTCTAATAGTGGAAGTTCCAAAATCAAAATATATTTGTTCCATTGGTGGTATAGCCTACATTAGAGTTGGCACATCCAAAAGACCTTTATCAATTCAAGAAACACTAACTTTAGGCGCAGAAATTCTACTTTTTCCCTTCGATAAAACACCAACAAAAATTCCTGCAAAATTAATCTGGGAAGATGCCTTGAAGAGGTACGAAAGAGGTTTGAAGGAGAGAAATATTAAGGTAAGCGATATCTACTATCATTTAAAAAAATTGGATGTAATTATATCAAAGAAAGGTAGAGATTTCTTGACATTTGGAGGTGCCTTAATTTTCCTTGAAAACCCCCAAGAATATTTTCCACAGAGTTACTTAAGGGTTTGCTTTGAAGAAGGTTACACAAGAATCTCAGGCCCTCTATGGAAAATTATTGACAAGTTTGTGGAAGCTTTCTTTAAGCAAGAGATCCTTAGATATGTGCTAAAAGGATTTAGGAGAATAGATTATGAAATGTTGCCAGCAAGGATTTTAAGAGAAGGTGTAACTAACGCTTTGATTCATAGAAATTATACAATATCCTCTGAAACTTTTGTTTCCTTAGAAAGCAACGCTATCAAAATAAAGAATCCTGGAGCCTTTCCTCCTGGAGTTACCCCTGAGGATCCTCATCCTGTGGCGAGAAATCCACTAATATATGAATTGATGTTTAATATGGGTTACATAGAGAAGCAAGGTGCTGGGGTAAAAATGATATTTGAAGAAGCGAGAAAAAATCCTTATTTGGATGTTGAATATAAGATTTCGCCAAACTTCACAACATTGCTATTAAAATTTAAGGTTGAGCTAGATGAAGTCGATAAGAAAATACTAGACGCCTTAATTGGTCCAAAATCTTCAAGTGAGATTGCTAGAATTGTAGGATTAAGCAAACCAGCTGTAATTAATAGGCTAAACAGACTAATTGATGCCAAACTTGTTAAAAGGATTGGAAGTGGGGCAAAAACCAAATATAGGTTAACAAGTTAACGTTAACATCGTTAAGAGTGTTAAATTTTCTAGCGTTAAGTAAAATTTGAGTAGTGTTAAAAATAGTAAGCTTAAATGGAAGAATAGTTTTTATTTAAATATTGTTTTTTAAGTTAATGAATGTAGAAATTTCGCTAGAAAAAGATTTAAGCCTAATAAGAAAAAATAAGCCGCTAATCCTCCACTTAGTTAATTATGTTGCTATGAACGATTGCGCAAATGTTACGCTTGCTTTGCATGCTTCTCCAATAATGACAAGCTATGAGGACGAAATTAAGGAAATTGTTAGCAAATCTGATTCTCTTTATATAAACATTGGCACACCAACAAGAAGAATAATTGATGTTATTAAACAAGCATGCAAAGTCGCAAATGAAAATAAAAAGCCAATAATTCTTGACCCTGTTGGAGTTGGGGCTACTAAGGCAAGAACTAGTTTTGTTCATTATTTACTCAAGAATTATGAAATAGATGTTTTGAAAGGCAACTATGGCGAAATTTGCTCAGTTGCTGGCTTAAATAATGCTATGAAGGGTGTCGACTCCTTAGAAATTAATGAAAAAATTGTTTTAAGAAGTTGCAAAGAAATTGCTAGGGAATATAGTATTTGTGTTGTAGCTACTGGTGAAAAGGATTTTGTTGTTGATAAAAATGAAAATGCTTATGTAGTGTTAAATGGTCATGAGATGCTTAGCATGCTCACAGGTAGCGGATGCATGCTTGGTAGCGTAATTGCCTGCTTTTTAACAACACAAAAGCCATTAAATGCTTGCTTAGAGGGATTAGTAGTTTTTAATGTCAGCGCTGAAATTGCTGCGAAGCATGCTAATGGTTTGGGTAGTTTTAAAGTAAGATTGCTCGATGAAATATCAAATGTTGATACTGAGCAAATTAAGAAACTTGCAAGGATTAAAGTTTGCCAGTTTTAAGGATTTAGCAAGAATAGAATAATGTTGGCTAGTAAGGATGTGAAAATGGCAGTTAATATTAAAAATAGACAAAGCATGCCAACAGCAACTAATGTTTTAGGAATTACTTGCTTTATATTGATCTTTTTCAAATATCTTAGCTTCAAATATCTCAGCAATATTGCTATTGTTGGGATAATGCATATAAGGAGGAGAAACTCTAAGGGGTGATATTCCAGTAAATCTAGTAGTAATGATAGAATAAAGCCAAAAATGTAAGGAATTGCTACAAAAAATGCTACTTTTTTAATACCTCTGTTGAACTTCAAGAAGAATAGAAGTAATAAAACTGCTATAGTAACGCTTATAGGCACCAAATTATCTGAAATTGCGATTAAAATCGAAGCAGAATTTGAAGGGAGCAGATACAAATCATCCTTTATTTTATTAGAGTCTATTTCAAATTTCGTGTAAACGTTATCTCCTATTCTTCCATATTTCCCTTTGTAATTTCCTTTATAGGCCCCTTTCGCGTACACAGCAATTTTTATATCATGGTTAGCCATTAAGAGCAAAGGATAATAAGGCTTGTTATCCAGGGGTATAAACTCTATTTCTATATTAGCTCTTCTTTGACATTTAAAAAATAGGTCACGAGCAAGACCCCAACGCGCTTCACGGACTTTTTCACATGTTATAGGGATTTTTGTGTAGTCTTCTATGTAACCAACAATAAAGTATGTTGTATCACTTTTAAGCTTTTCAAGCATCTCTTTTTCTTCTTGAGTCAAATTTCCAAATTTTGACAAATATGCAATGATGTTCTCGCTTGATGGTATTAGTTCAAGAGCTATGCCGTATTTTTTAATTGTTAGCAGCTTCTTAACTTGCACCTCTTCAGAAACACCAGCGGCACCTATATAAAAAGTAAATAAATCTAGCCAAGAAGTCAAGGGGCGAATTACTGTAGCTTCAGTAACATCGGAGGCAACTTTTCTTAGGGATTCTTCTATAGGAATGAACTCTAGATTAATGTTGGTTTCCGTTATGTCGAGTTTAATTTGCTTAGGATATTTAGTTTCAATAGGGATAACCCAAAAAATGTTTGTAAAGTTTTTCTTATCAATTTTTTCATAGAAGTTCTCTGGTGAAATGTCCCAGCAGTAGATGCAATTATAACAATAGACACAATTTCTGGAAATCTTCCCATACTTCTCTATACAGTGCTCCAGTACAATCCAATGAAATTTTGGTTCTGGACAAGTTTCCTTATATAATATATGAGAACTAATAGAAAGGTTTAAAGGAAAAATCTTCACGTTGCCAACGTATGTTTTTATAATCTCTTCTCTTCCAAAATCATTTATTATAGTCATTTTTTCTTTTTCACCATCATACTCAACAATTCCAACCTGATCGTAGCCGTACAACGACTTTAGCAAAGCTGTTCTTTCTTCAAAAAAGTAAACAGTTCCATCGCAAAACACACTAGGTAAAGTTAAAAGAAATGCTATAGCAATAAGGAGAAACCTCATTAAGTTTTTATTTTGATGTCCCATTAATAAACTTAAGGAAAATCTTTTATTTGGAATTCTCAAATTTCTTTATTTCTTCCTGCAGATGCAGGAGTAACCACGAAACCCTACCTTTTTCTACCAATTCTTTGATTAACCTTTCCACTTTGCTTAAACTTGCTGTCTTCCCGCTCTTAACTTCAACAAATATTATTTCCTCAGGCTCTTCTTTATGCAAACCTTTAAACACGACAAAATCCACGGGAGTCCCTAAGAATCTAACATCCTTTGGTTCAATTCCGTAATTTGAAAACAAAATTATTGGTGCTAGTTGCTCACCTACTCTTCCCAAAATAGTTGCTGCTGATCTTTTTACAGCATCCTCCCTGATATCCTCCTCCGCTTTAAGCCTCCATTCCTCAAATAAAACTTTTGCTCTTTCATTAGCTTCTCGTTCAAGCTCTGAAACACGCCAGTTATCAAATAATTTCCTTGCTCTTTCCTCAATTTCGTCTTTGATTTTCAAGTAATTCCAGAATAATACTAACAAAGCAACAATTAATATTAATAGTATAAGTTCAAGCATTTTAATTTGTGTTTATTTAATCTTATTAAATAAATTTAGAGGCAAGCTACATCCTACTATCTTCCTTAGCTTAAAACGCATAAATATATTCAAATAATTTTATAATAAAATGGTGGGTATACAAGAGATCCCAGAGGATGTTAGAGAATTGGAAAGAGTTGCTGCACATAGCCACATTAAGGGCTTGGGATTAGAAGGCTTGAAGGCAAAATTTATTGCTGATGGATTTGTTGGGCAAGAAGAGGCAAGAGAAGCTGCAGGTATAATTGTTAGGCTTATAAAAGCTGGTAGATTTGGTGGAAGAGCGATATTGATCGCTGGACCACCTGGCACAGGTAAGACTGCAATTGCTGTGGGTATAGCAAGGGAGCTTGGTAAAGACGTTCCGTTTGTTCCTTTAACCGCAAGCGAAATATACTCTGCTGAAGTTAAGAAAACGGAATTTTTGACACAAACACTAAGAAAGGCTATTGGTGTTAGAATAAGGGAATTAAGGAAAGTTTATGAGGGTGAAGTAGTTGAGCTTAATATTGAGCGCAAACCCCATCCCTATAATCCATATTTTCAGATTCCTGTAGCTGCAACAGTTAAGCTTGAGACTAAGGATGAATCAAAACGTTTGAGCGTTGATCAGAATTTCGCAATGCAATTGATGCAGCAGGGTGTTAATGAAGGGGATGTTATACAAATAGATGTTGATGGCGGGCGATTAATAAGACTTGGACCAAGTGAGAGAATAGCTAATAAACTCAAGGATATAACTACTGAAAAGCCAGTTCCTCTGCCAGTAGGTAAAGTACTTAAAGAAAAGGAATTTGTTTATGTGCTTAGCTTACATCAGCTTGATATGATGCGTGCTAGAAGTGAGGTTGACATATTTGGCTTGCTTTTTGGTTCAACAAGAAAGGAGGTTGATTCCGAGGTAAGGAGAGAGGTAGATGAACTTGTAAAAGAGATGGTTGAAAAAGGTAAAGCTGAGCTTGTACCAGGGGTAATATTTATTGATGAATGCTCACTGCTTGATATTGAAACGTATGCATTTCTTAACAGAGCGTTGGAGCAAGAATTAAGTCCAATAATAATATTTGCTACAAATAGAGGAACCGCAAGAATTAGGGGCACTGATCAGGTTTCCCCTCATGCAATGCCGCTTGATTTGCTTGATAGAGTTCTGATAATTACCACAAGACCGTATAATGAGGAGGAGATAAGAGAGATAATAAAGATAAGAGCTAAGGCAGAAAAAATTGGAATTGATGAGCAGGCATTGGAATTATTAACGAAACTTGGAGTTGAGCGTTCCTTGCGTTATGCTTTGCAATTACTTGCGCCAGCTTATGAAGTTGCTAAGGAAGAAGGTAAGGAAAAAGTTTGTAAAGAACATGTTGAAGCTGTTGCTAAGCTATTTGTTGATGTTAAGAAATCATCTAAATACTTAAAGAAGATGGAGGAAAAATTGCTTAGTTACTAATTAAAGCAATACATAAACTTTTACAGATTTTTAATGACTATAGAAAACTGGAAAATTTGGAAAGTTCATTTTTGGAAATTTTCAAAGTAATGATATATATCAGCAACCTCTATAACGTTAGATGTTTTTATTTCTGGAAAATACGTGATGCATACTCATTTTATTTTTATACTCCTTACAATGTCTTTTCCAAATGCTATATTAAGAATAAGGTTAAGATAACATTCACCTTCACCAAATCCTATTAAAACTGGCTTTTTAACGCTTAATTTTTCTAAAAGTTTTGAAGGATGGATATTCTTCGATAAGGAAAGTACTATGAAATCGTCATCCAGATTCAATTGCTTTACCACATTAATTGAGCCCCTGCTTGCTTCCGCAAGAGTTAAACTGAATTTCCTATTCTTTCCAACACAGCACAACTCCACTCTTGCACCTCTGCATTTTCTCTTTGGAAGGGTTTCAAGAGTCCCCTCAATTTTTCCTTCTTCTATTTTACCGAAAAACCTTGCATTTCCCTTTTCATCATATATTTCAAGTGACACCTCCTTGTTTGGAAGATAACATACCTTTGGTATGAGTAAAAGATACGCTTTAGAGCCCTCTATTTCAAATTCTAGAGAAGGCAAGTGCATATAGCTTGTTAAGTCTTTTCTTACAAAAATCGTATTTTTCCTTAGAAACTCGGGATTAATCTTAACATCATCACCAAAGCCCTCCTGCATAGAATTAAAGTTACTGCTTATATTATACGTTACTACCCTGCCATAATACTCCCATTCTCCAACTATATCCAAGTAGCCTAATTTATATCTTGTCTTGCGTCTAAATTTAATTCTTTCCAAAGAACTGCTTTCAGCATCAAAAATTTCGCTAACAAAGCTTAAAATCTTTCTTTTCTTTTTTTGCTTAAAAAACATAAGCAAGAAAAACGCAACATTTATAATCGCTAGTAGAAGAACAAGGTATTTTATTGAAGGAGCTTTCAGATAGAAAAGGAGGAAGATGAAGAACGCTAATAGCGCAACGAAAGGTGCTACTGCTAAGGTGAATATCCTGCTACCATAATCTTTAACTATGTGAAATTTCATGATAATTTAGTACTAACAAAACAATTCAAATAACTTTACCACCTTGATACCTACCATTGTATTTCTCAGCTTTTCCTTCAACTTTTTCAAAAACAATTTGAGCAATTTTGGCAAACCTTTTAACTCTAAATTCGTAATTTGAAAAATTCTTAATACCAAAAGTTAATGCGCCTTTATAACCAGGATCTACTAATGCTGTAAAAATATAAACTCCGCATCTAAAAAGCGTAGATCTTGGTAAAATTCTTGCAATTAAGTTACTTGGAATATTAACCTTTTCAACAGTTTTTACAAGATAATACTCATTTGGTTTAATTACATAAACATCCCCACAAATCTCTTCAACTTCTGGAAGCTTTCTTGAATTAATTCCAAGTCTAGCATCACTTTTTATCTTATACAGAACATCAAGTCTCAAATCATAGCCTGCTCCTTGCAAATTTTCTTTCTTAAAATTCTCTATTAAAGGAGGGTTTTCCGCAACTAACTTTTCAATTTCACTTTTTGCAAGTATCATATAGTTATTTTAGGTTTTTTGAAAAATTTATCTTCATGTTGTTTGCAAGACCCAATGCGTAAGCGTGGGGATACGCAATGGGAGGCGGGTGGGAAATATTTAAATACTTTGAAGTTGTATAAACAGTAATCTCGCAACAGCCGTTAAGGCCGGACAGCCCGTGAGGATAACGGGTAGTGGCCTCGTGAACAGGCCTGTGAGGATAAGGGTGGTAGAAATCCACCAAACTCCTCACGAAGCTCCTTTCGTAAGGGAGGGGCAGTTTACAGCCCTGTTTTTCCAATATTTCTTGAGAAGCTCTCCAGAAGCATATGCACTAAGAAGTGCGAAAAGTGAAAAATTAACTCTTCTTTCAAAGCTGCCAATTAATTTCACTTCTACAAATTCCTTTCTTTCAAAAGCTTTGACAAGAATTCTACAAACCTTTCTATTGTTTAAATAACCCTCCAAATAAATAAACTCGTTTTTTAAAATTTTTATAGTGTAGGATGTTTTTTTGATTTTACCCATTAAAAATCTAAATTCGCTATTCTTTATCAAAAGTTTTGCGAATTGTTTTCTTAGTGAAAGCAATATCGGATTTCCACTCCCACCAAATTCCAAAATAACGTCCTTTAAAGACTTTTTAGTAGTAAGAATTATTTTACCCTCCAGATATACAGGTATCGAAAAAAGTAGATAATAGGAGGTAGAAACAGCATCCAGCCAGATCTCGTAATAACAATGTTTACAGAATAGAAAAAGTGAAAATGAAGATAGAAAATATCCAGGGGAATGAGGAATACCATTTTTAATGAAAGGGAATATTAGAGCATAGATACATGAATGCAACAAAAATAGATATGTTGCTAAAAATAGTTTAAGCAAACCAAAAATTATAAACAGAGAATCGAGAAGATAAATCAAACTTACCAATAAAAGTGCAAAAGTAGCATAAAGGTATTTTTAAAATAATTTCTCTTAATTCAAAAATTAATAAATAAAATGTTAAATAGTAAAAGCTTAAGTATATGCCCAATAGGAAAATCTTGTAAATTTTGCTGAAGTTCATAAATTTCCATATTATTCTTGTTTTATTTTGCTAATATTAATTTGCCTCACCAACAACTTCTCAAATTTCTCAATAAATTCGCTTATTTTATCCTTAGGAACAAACGCTCCTGCTGCTGGTGCGTGTCCTCCACCACTACCTCCAACTTCGCTTGCAGCAATCCTTATCGCCTTACCTAAATTCATATTTTTCATTGCAAGTAATTTTGAGCATCTTGCTGAAACTTTGTACCCCTTTTCAGTCTCAACGAATCCTACTAATGGTTTATAGTGGTTAACAATATCAGAACCTAAAATTAATCCAACAACACTTCCAAGCAAAACTGCATCTACTTTATTTTTAGCATCGAAAAATTGCAAATAGCCTTTTGGCGCGTAATCAATACCCTCCTCAATAATTACCTCACATGCCTTAGCTAAGTTGCGTCTATGCTTTTCAAGCAACCTCTGCAAAACCTTATAATACAACCCACGTCTACCGGTGGCAACCTCTATGCCAATGATTTCTTTTTTATTTCGTCCAGCAGCATTTAAACAAGTAGCGAACTCTTCCACATCTTTTAATGGTGATTTGTCGCTTTCATCTTTAAGCGAATATACTTCACCGATTATAAGTTTTGGAACATAAATGGCAAGCTCCTTTGGTGCATATGCCATTGCTCTTGCTATCAAAGCATCCGCAATTTTTCTTTTTTCCTCTTCACTTAAATCAACAAGTCTTCGCCAGGAATTTTCTTTATTATCATTTTGTAATTTTATACCTAATTTGTTAAGAAAATTTATACTGCCTGCCTCACTACCAGAGATACCTGGAATGTAAGGATCCGTAAGCAGCTCTAATGCCTTGAAAACTGGTCTTGTATATCTTCCATAAAGCGCTAAGTCAACTTTAACTTCTATCTTATCAGCCTTTATGGCATCCTCCAGTATTTTCCTATTCATCCCTGTGAAACTGCCCCAGAAGTTTTGCATATCCCCAATTGCCCCTATAATAGCGAGATAACTTAAATCTACATTTCTTTCATTTAAATACTTAGCAAATAGATATGCTGAACCAGCTCCAGAAATTTCGCTGGATCCATCTATTCCAAAAAAGTAAGGATTGAAATGCACAAGTTCTTGCCAACTTTCACGTTCAGGTTGGTGATGATCAAGAATAATGGTGTCATGCCCCTTAAATTTTTCCTTAAGTAAATTCGTTTGTCCAGAACCAAGATCCGTAAAGAATGTTAAGTCATCTGGAGCTAAATCCTCTATTGTTTCTGGGTCTATTTGCCTGATAGTAACAATATTCGCCTCAGCACCTTCCCTCTGCAAACATTTATAAAGAATAGCTGCTGCAGACAAACCATCAGCATCTATATGCGATATAATAGTTATGGAATCATTTTTGTGCTTTCTGAACAAATCTATTGCCTTTTTTATTATTCTTATCATTTTACACTCAGATTAAAATATGAGATTTAGCTATTTTTAAATTTAAACAATGAAAGACGCGGGAATAAGCATAGAGGATATTGGCAAATTAAGGAGAACTCACTATACTATAGATGTTATAGAGGAGGAAGAAGGGAAAGAAGTTGTATTAATGGGATGGGTTCATGAAATAAGGGATTTGGGAGGTATAAAATTTCTTTTGCTTAGAGATAGAGAGGGTATAATTCAAATAACTTTTCCAAAGAAGAAAGTGCCAGGGAATATCTTTAAAATTGCTTCAAAGTTAACAAAGGAGAGTATTATAGCTGTTAAAGGAAAAATTATAAGAAATAAGCAAGCCCCCAATAGTGTTGAAATTTTACCGAGCGATTTAAAGGTTTTAAGTTTGGCTGATGCTTTATTACCTTTAGATGTAACTGAAAAGGTTAAGGCTGATTTGGATACGCGTTTAGATGCAAGAGTTTTGGATTTGAGGAAGCCAAAAATTCAGGCGATTTTTAAAATTAGAATGACAATTTTAAATGCATTCAGAGAGTATTTGAAAAATCAAGGATTTATTGAAGTTAACACGCCAACAATAGTGGCTGCCGCTACTGAAGGTGGTGCAGAGCTATTCCCTGTAGCATATTTTGAAAGAGAGGCATTTCTAAGGCAATCACCTCAATTGTATAAACAAATGCTCATGGCCACAGGATTTGATAGGGTCTTTGAGATTTGCCCAGTTTTTAGAGCAGAAAAGCACAATACCGTTAGGCATCTAAACGAAATTACGCAAATGGATATTGAAATGGCTTTCGCAACACATGAAGATGCCATGCGGATGCTTGAGAATGTTGTTAGGTACATGATTGAAAAAGTTGCCAAGGAAAACAAAAGAGAATTAGAATTACTTAATAAAAAGATTGATGTGCCTGAAACACCATTTAAAAGGCTTACCTATGATGAAGTTCTTGAGATAGCAAAGAAGTATAACTTAGCGTTTGAATGGGGCGAAGATGTACCCACGCAAGTTATGAAATTGCTTGGCAAGCTATACAAAGATCCTATTTTTATTGTAGACTGGCCTACGGAAGCAAGAGCTTTTTATGCAATGCCGCATGAAGATGATGAGAAATATTGCTATGCATTCGATTTGGCTTATAGAGGTATTGAGATTTCCTCTGGCACATGCAGAATTCATCAGTACGATTTGCTTGTGAAGCAATTAAAGGCTAGAGGATTAAGCGTTGAGAGCTTTAAAGCTTATCTTGACGCTTTTAGATATGGAATGCCTCCGCATGCAGGTTGGTCTATTGGAGCCGAGCGTTTTTTAATGGCTTTGCTTGATTTGGATAATATAAGAGAAGCTACGCTATTTCCGAGGGATAGGAAAAGGTTATTGCCTTAAATTTTGGTTATCTAGTTAAAACCTCTTAGCATCTTAAACATAATTTTTGCATAAGTTACTAGTTTGCACGGATTATAATGTTGGAAATCCTAAATTATACTCAAAATTCGGAAAATAGAAACTAGAACTCCTCAGCCTCTTCATACTTTCTAGGTACTCTTATTAAAACAACATCACCGAACGCCGAGACTTCTGAGAAAGGAACAAGCAAAACTTTGGCTTTCTCAGGATCTGTACTTTCCTTCATTAATTCAAGAATTCTTTTATAAATTATACTATCAGACGAGAGCTGGATGACCAAACCATAAACGTGACTCCTCTCTATATCAAGCTGAATATCCTTAACTTTTCCTACATAATTAGCATTCATCGTGTAAACATCTCTACCTATAATCTCCGAAAGAGGAAGCTTCTCAACCATACTGGGTCACCTTAAATAACTATTCTTTTATGTTTATAAATCTATTTCTTTTTTAAACTTTGCTATGATTTTAAAAATCAAAAAGGCTTTTCTGGGCACCTTGCATAATGAAATTTGCTAGCTTTATTTGCATATTATCCCTAGCTGCTATTGTTTTAACCTTTGCTTTTTCTTCAATGATTCTCGCTTCTTTTTCAGGATTTGCCTTCAGCATAGCTAATCCGAAATGCTGTATGATTGCTAATTTTGGTTTAATTTCACTTAGAATTTTTATAACATCCTCGGTACATAGATGAAACTTTATTCTTCTAGCATTTGGACGCATAACATTAATTATTAAAACATCTACGTCAGAAAATTGAGAGGCCAGACCAGGAAAATACTCAGTATCACTTGTATATCCTAAAGTTACGTCTTTGAAATAAATTTTAACGCCTATGGTTGTTGGATCCTCGTGCTTACATTTTGTTGCTTCAAACTTAATACCCATGATTTCTCTGAATTCTCCTTCATTCAGAATGAAAATGTTGCAAAGGCTTGCATGGTATTTTGTTATTACAGGAAATCTGTCATCAACTCCCTCAACAACGCTTTCGCTTGCCAAAACGTATCCTCTCTTCGTACTTGCCCCCTTAGCCATTGCCTCTATCAGAACATTAGCATCATTGCAGTGATCTGGATGGGCATGGGTAACTATAATAACATCAAGATTTCTAGGATTCAGGTTGTTATCGACAGACCTTACCAAAGCACCTGGCCCAGGATCGACATGAATGTTAAGGTTGCTGTGGATTCTGAATCCTGCAGTTGCTCGCATTTGCGTAGTCATGCAATGTCTTCCTCCACCACTACCGAGGAAAAATATTTCAGTGGCAACTTGTTCATGCATTAAAGAAAAAAATAACATTGATTAGATAAAACTTAATGATAAACAAAAAAGTAAGATTGATAGAGTTTTCAAAATTTGACAAATGTACGACTGTTTATGAAACCTCTAGGCGAATTCCATTATTCAAGACATTAATTTCCAATAAATGCATAAATAATTGCTTATATTGCGCATTCAGAAGAGATAGAAGATGCGAGAGGATGGAGTTTAACAATGAGGAAATTGTGAAATTGACTTTTCTGTTAAAAAATAAGGGTTTAATAAGGGGCGTATTCTTTAGCTCAAGCGTTGATAGAGACCCTGATGCGACAACTCAGAAACTTGTTAGCATTTCTATGGAACTTAGAAAGAAAGGATTTAGTGATTACATACACCTTAGGCTGATGCCTGGTTGCAGCAAAGATCTGATAAAAACAGCTTTATGCCTAGCAGATAGAGTTGGCATAAATGTTGAGGCTCCAAAGGGCGTTTTCAGCGAAATTTGTCCAGATATAGACCTCAAATACGACATTATCAAAAGATTTCAAATTATGTTTAAATTAAAGAAAAAGTTAGGTGTTAAGACCGACATTGACACTCAGTTTGTCGTTGGAGCAGGTAACGAGACTGATAAAGAAATTCTTCTAACAACTTACAGACTTTATAGGAAGTTCAATCTTAAAATTATTTACTTCAGCCCATTCGAACCTGTGAGGGGGACTCCCCTGGAGAATAGGAAGGTCTGCGAAAAGAAAAGGATTTTAAGGTTGTATCAGGCAAGCTTCCTAATAAGAGATTATGGAATAAGAATTAGGAATTTGCTTGATATTCTGGAGAATGACATGCTACCTGATGAAGATCCTAAGGTGCTGATTGCAAGGGGTATGGGCATCTTTCCTATAGACCTAAATAATGCAAGCATAAAGGAATTAATGTTTTTACCTGGAGTTGGAAAATTTACTGCGAGAGAAATAGTAAAATTGAGGGAGAAAAAGAGAATTGAAAAACCTGGAGATTTACTTAGCATCATGAGCGTTGAAAAAATAAGGAAAATTACACCCTTTGCAAAATTTAGATATGCTCAAAGAAAGCTAATAGAAGACTACTGATATTCTCGCCAAGTATACTTACATTTTGTGCATCTGAAGAATCTTGTTTCAGGCTCATCCGCAGCTCTTGTTTGCTGTGTCCAGTAATATGCTTCGTTATGACCACATTTAGGACACTCAACTTTTGTTTTTGGTAGAAGCTCCACATCTTTAACAATTGCCAGTTCGTCTCTTTCTTCTTTCTTTATCTTTCCAGAGATGGTATACTCCTCTTTATCAAATTTACTTTCCTTATATCCGCATTTCCTGCAAACTAGTTCATCTCCCTTTGGGAACATCATGCTACCACACTTAGGACAAAACTTCATTGTTCCACAAAAAGGATAGTATTAGAGAAGTATATTTAAAATTATTTTCTAAGCAAGAAGGTGATTATTTCTGAAAAAATTACCTTAACCCAACCAATGTAGGGTATTCTAAAAACAACTCTACCCAAAACCATGTTTGGGTTCACTGGTGGAGATATTCCTACATCCTGATCTGCAGCTGGATTATTATCTCCTCTAGTTATAAAATATCCCTCATTGGTAATATTAATAACTCTGTGAACAATTCTCATGCCACTTGGTGCCTTATAAACAATTATATCACCAATTTTTATGTCCTGAGGGTCTACCCCTTTAACAATTAGCACATCACCTTTATGAATAGCGGGATACATGCTATTAGACATAACAGCTACCAAAGGCGTCTCCGTTTTTAGAGCGTAACCTAAGGCATGATTGAAAGTGAAACTAAAAACTATGGCGAAAGCTATCCAGAATATCCAACTTTTCAACTCCTCTTTATCAATTTTTAATACAATTCTCAAGTCCAACACCCCTTGCAATTATATGAGCAACTCTTATTGGCTCTGGTATAAGGCTTCTGGTTGCACTCAGCCTTGTTATGTTTATTGCATCCTCCAAATAAATTCCCTTTGTTTGGATATAAATATATTTAGCAGGTCTTACGGCAACTTTATAAATTTCACCGGCCTTCTGAATCATACGCCACCTGATTTCTGCGTCCTTAAAATTATTGAACAAGGCCTTTCTAATTTTTTTAAAGTTTGGTTTATCTCGCATAACGACTATAACGGGCAAATTCGTATTTTTATAAATTTCCTCGATATCCATAACATTAAAGCCAGCATATGTTATACCATCAAGCATAATAACTCTTAGCTGCTCCTTGTGATTGCTTTTGTTAATAACCTCGATAAGTTTTTGCGTAGCATCTAATCCATCAACAGTTATCTTTGTTGCTAACAACCCATCAAGCCACAAACCCCCTCTGAAAATGGTGCAAATAAGAAAAGTCTTCTCATGATTTTTATTAAAAGGCCCATCATCAACGCCCAAAATTCTAATTTCAGGCTTTGCCTCTATTCTTTTGTAGCTCATTATTAAATTCCTTTTCAAATTCCTTAATTTGTTTTCTTAAAGACTTTATAGTCCTTAGTAAAGCTTCCTTAGCATCCTCCTTACATACCAAGTAAAGCCGAGGATTTGAGAGATACGGGTGATCAATAACATAACTTGCCACTTTAACGTCTTTATCCCTATGCAAAGCCTCTCTAAGCAAATTTGCAAGTGTATGTGTCTCCCCCTCAAGTTCAATCTCCAACTTATTCTTTTTTATCTCCAAAACCTTAACTTTCATGATAATTGGAAATTCATACTATGTAATATAAATTTTTATTCTCTCATATATACTTCTTAACTCCTCTATAGAAAGGGAATAAACTTTTCTATGTAGAATTTCATCATCAAAAGGTAAACGAACTCTATATGCAGCCTCAAAAGCATTTTTTAGTGTTTTTCTTCTGTAGCAGAAAACTTTGTCAACGAATCTGCCGAAATCATTGTCAAGAATTCTTTTAGATTTCGGTTCTATAAGAACTATAGCTGAAAATACTTTTGGAACGGGTCTAAAATTTCTTGGATGGATAAATCTCAATATTTTCCCTTCGGCAAGCATATTAAATTTGACTGAGAGTCTACCATAATTAGGCATACCTGGTTTAGCTATCATCTTCTCAGCAAATTCTTTTTGAAACATTAAAACTCCTAGCTCAAAATCGTAGCTCAAAATTTTAAAAAGTAGTTTGGAGGATATTGAATAGGGAATGTTGGATACCACTTTATTAAATTTTGGGAAATTAACTTTAAGAGCATCTCCCAAAATTACCTCTAAATTCTTAGCATCTTTAAACCTATTTTTTAGATATTCTACCAATAACCTATCTTTTTCTATTACAATAACTTTCCTAGCTTTCCTGATGAGATATTTTGTTAGTATTCCTCTCCCTGCCCCTATCTCAAAAACTGTGTCCTTCTTATTCACATTTGCATACTTAACTTGCTTTTTTGCAATATTTTCGTTAATCAAAAATACTTGTCCTAGCTTTTTAGCTCTATAATTCCTTGGCATCTAGCATGCCAGGTCTCTTCTTAAATTTAGGCGTAAAAACGTAGTATCTTGTTTCACCCGTAAGCTCTTTAAGGATTCTTTCAATGATCATCTTCCTAGGATCAGGTACCAGCTTTAGTCTTCTCTTTATATCTTCGAAGCTTTCAAAAGGCTTTTTTTCTCTTTCCTCTATTATCTTCTTCATATGTTGCTTCCCTATACCAGGTAATAGTTCCAAAGCATGCAACCTTGGTGTTATTGGCCCTGCTTTATTGAAAAACTCTATAAACCTCTCCTCATTCTTCTTAACCAGCTCCTCAACAACATACTTTAACTCCCCCTCCGCAGCTGGTGTTAGCTCTTGTCTTGTTAATCTTCTCTTTATATGCTTAATTTTGTCTCTAATACCCTCCCCAATATATACTCTTTCGTGTAATTCTAAAGTTGTACCTTCTTTAGGGATTACCTCAAGTAAAACAAAATTTTGCTCCGTAATTACCTGAGCTATTGGTTTTTTTAGATGAGGTGGTCTAGTATCAGTAGGGTACCCTTCAGGTAAAAAATCTAAAACTATAGCATATTCGTCCTTTGGCATTATCCCCACCTAAAATTTTTAACTCGATTTTAGAACGCTATTAACAGCCTCAAGTATCTTATTTATATCTTCTTGCTTTAACTTGTATCTCTCTCTAGCGAAAATTATTCTGACATCATCAGCATCTTTCGGTAAGATATCAACAATCTTTGCTGCAACCTTCTCATCATATCCCAGTTCTAAAATTTTCTTCTTTAATTGTTTTGCTTTTGATAATTCTAGTTTAGCATATTTTTCTGCGTAATCCAATGCTAGTTTTTGATAATCATTCAGATTTTCTAAGGAATTAAGCATATCTGCAACCTCTGCTAAACTTAACACCTTTTCTTTAACAACTTTTTTCCCAATCATCTAACCTTCACAAGCTTTAAATGTTCTGGTAATGCGATAATCTTTTTTATCGTATTCCCATCCTTCACCTCAATAACATACGCTCTTCCTCTTTTCTCTACA
This sequence comes from Candidatus Undinarchaeota archaeon, assembly GCA_964633445.1. Taxonomy (GTDB): domain Archaea; phylum Undinarchaeota; class CAZWFW01; order CAZWFW01; family CAZWFW01; genus CAZWFW01. The sequence goes on from CAZWFW010000001.1 coordinate 49,142, forward strand.
ACTTTACCTGTTCTTCCATAAAACCTTGGATGTGGCATTCCCTTGTGTATGCTAGGGTCAATTTTTATGGCTACATAATCTCCAACATTAAATTCTTGAAGGGCTTTTGTAACATAGATTTTCCCCTTCTCTCTAACCCCCTTGCGAAGCTTTTTTCGCGTTTTTCTTCTAAAACCTTTTGATCTTCTCATTTTTTAAAATAATAGAAAAACTTATAAATATACATTACTTTCAGATAGTTTTTGAAACTTCTTAAAAATCAGCCACTTCCCTCCTCTGGTAGTTCCTCAGCTGCCAAAACTTTTCTAATAACTTCTATAACTGCAGATGGTTCAAAGGGTTTAACAACGTAATCCTCCGCTCCTAAATCTAAAGCCTTCTTTATAATTGCATCCTGACCAACTGCAGAAACCATAATAACTTTTATTTCTGGAAACTCTCCCTTTATTTCTTTAAGTGTTTCAATACCATCTTTTCCCTCCATTATAATATCAAGCATAACTAGTTCTGGTTTTTCAATCTTGACTTTTGCAATAGCCTCATCACCAGATCCTGCTTCAATAATATCAGAGTAACCCTCCTTCTCAAGTATTCCTCTAAGGACTCTTCTCATAAACTTGGAGTCATCAACTATTAGTACTTTGACCATTTTCCTAAGAGTTTTATTGTAAATAAATTATACTTAAATTGTTCTACACCTTCGTATGAATCTTTTTTCTTCACATAGGCTGCAACATCTATTACAATGTATGCTTTAATCTACTATATATATGCTTTTCGGTTACTCTCTCTTGTGTGTGAAGTATTATTGAGGTGTTGTTAAACTACTTAGTTTTTCGAGCTCCTTAGGCGAAAGAATTTTTTTTACATCAATTATAAGAATTATTTTCTTATCTATGGTTATGACTCCTGTCAAATACTTCGCTGAAATTAAAGATGTTAAAACTTGAGGAACTGGTTTTATTTCCTTTTTCGGAACTCTGATTATCTCGGAAACACCGTCTACAATTATTCCAACAAAAGATTCTTTCTCTACCTCAACAATTATAATATTACTACCCTTTTTCTTACTTTCAACGTTAAATCTCTTCTTTAAATCTATAACAGGAATTATGTCACCACGCAAATTAATTAACCCTTCAACAAATTCTGGAACATTTGGCACCTTTGTTACCTCTTCTCTCACAATTATTTCCTTAGCTTGAAGTATATCCATAGCGTATTCTTCATCCTCCAATTTAAAGACTATAAGTTGCGCTTCCTCGCTTCCAACCATTTTTATTTATTTTTTAAATTTTCTAATCTCCTCTAATTTTTTGCTGAATTCCTTTAGAGAATTAGCAAATCCCTCAACACTTGCTGTAACTTCCTCAGCCCCAGCTGCGTTCTCTTCAGCTGCTGCAGCAATTTCTGTTATTGTTGTCGAAACTTGTTGTATATTTTTAGCTTGTTGTTGTTGGGATGCAGAAACTTGCTGCATTTGTGCAGCAATTCTCTGAATGGCTTCAGCAATAGTTCTAAATGCTAGTAAAGCATTAGCAGATGTTTTGACAGCCTTTGTAACACTACTTTTGGCTATTCCTGCAGATTCTACAGATTTAGCGCTATAAGTTTGTATTTCTCCAAGTAAATCGGAAATTTTTGTTGCAGCAACTCTTGAATTTTCAGCCAACTTTCTAATCTCATCAGCAACTACTGCGAATCCTCTACCAGCTTCACCAGCTCTTGCAGCTTCTATAGCAGCATTTAATGCTAGTAAGTTAGTTTGTAATGATATATCTTTTATAGTTTCGACAATTTTTCCAATTTCCTGACTTTTACCACCCAAATTTTTAATTATATCAGAAAGCTCCACAACAATTTTCTCGCTATTTTTAAGCTCCTCTATAGCTTTTTCAGCGCCTTCCTTACCCCTAGTAGCACTTTTACTTATATCAACTGCAAGTTTTTCTGCTTTCTGAATACTTGAGCTAATTTGTTGTGAAGCTGCTGAAAGCTCTATAATTGCTTTTCTAATGTCCTCAATTTGAATAGATTGATTTTGAGCATTTTTTGCCATTTGCTGAGTAACAGCATTAATTTCCTTGGAAACATCGACAATATTTGAAAAAGACTTCATCATCTTTTCTATTTCGCTGGAAATACCTTCTTTTACTTTCACTTCAATAGAGTCTAAAACATCGTTTAAAGCTTGTGCAAAAACTTTGAAATTAGGATCGGGAATCTCATCTGGGTTTACTCTTGCCTTTATATTTCCCTCCTTGTATATTCTAAGCAAAACTTCACATATCTTACCAATACTTTCACTAATTTCAGAGGCTACTCTTCCCACTTCCTCAGGTTTGTTAACATGTTCAAAAACTTTAGCTTTTAACTCGTTTATGTCCAAAAATTTCTCAGTCATTCTATTTTTTTGTTTCTTTTACATAATTTTTATCAAAGCTCAAAGGAATTACCATCTATAAGTAATTGTTATCATCTAAAAGTTAAAAATCTTATTATCTTCATGTTACTTGCAAGATCCCAGTAGCCCACTCTTAACGAGAGTGGTATGCGGGGACTGTGAGCTGGAGGGTGTATGAGCTTAGAGCGTAAAGCTCTGGGTGAATGTCTAAACTTGCAAGCCATGAAAAGATTAAGGATTGGATTGAAAGTGTGTACGGAAAACAATCAACTCCTCTTCTAATGAAGGATCTGAAGAAAAAATATGAAAAAATATATGAATAGGAAAGTTTTGGTGGGAAAGATACTTTTTCTAACCTTTAGGAATCTTTGGGAAATGTTAAGGCAAGTTTGAAAACAGATCAATTAGTTTTATGAATCTGCAAATCGAATGGATCTGGTGGTTTGGTTATGTGTGTTTATAATCAAAAATTATTGAAACGCAACGTATTCAATTAGGAAAAATTACTTAATTATAAAAATAAAAATTAGAGAGCTAGAAGTAAAGTTATTGTCCGATACTCTTAAAAATTCTTAAAAACTCCATTGGAATCACTATGGTGACATTCTTCTCCGCTGCAACCTCCGAAATTGTTTGTAAGTATCTTAAACTTGCAGCATCTACGCCAAGAATTTCAGCTGCTTGTTTTAATCTTTGCGCAGCTTGAACTTCAGCCTCAGCGGTTATTATTCTTGCCCTTCTATCTCTTTCAGCTTCTGCAGCTCTAGCCATTGCTCTATGCATCTCCTCAGGAATCTGTACATCTTTTATCTCAACCGCTGAAACTTTTACACCCCAAGGATCTGTTGCCAAATCGATTTGCTCCTGCAATACCTGATTTATTTTCTCTCTTTCAGCAAGTACCTCATCAAGCTCTGCTTTACCAACAACCGCTCTTAACGTAGTTTGAGCAATCTGGCTTGTTGCATACATGTAATCTTCAACCTTACAAACTGCTTTTTCTGCATCGAAGACTCTTGCGTATACTACTGCATTGACCTTTACTGGTACATTATCCTTCGTAATGATTTCCTGGGGAGGCACATCAATTACAAATGTCCTCAGACTTATGATGTTTATCTTATCTATTACTGGTATAACGAATATTAATCCTGGTCCCTTAACACCGTGCAACCTTCCTAGTCTAAAAACAACTGCTCTTTCATACTCTTTTAGTATCCTAATGGCTCTGCTCACTATAAAAAGCAAGATTATTAATACTGCAATTAATGTTCCCCATCCCATTCACATCTCCTCCACTATTAATATTAGCCCATCCTCCTTTATATCAACTATTCTAACCTTTCTCCCTTCCTCAGCCTTACCATCTTTATTTCTAAGCACAGCATTCCAAATCTCACCTTCAACCAGAACTTTACCCTCTGGTTGTAATGTCTTAATTACTTTAGCTTCCTTACCAATCAATTCCTCCTTACCAACCTTAGGCTTACCTATCTGGGCCCTTATACCTTTATAGATTGCAAAGATGAAAAAAGCTGCAAATGTACCAACAGTTGCAAGTATTACCTCTATGGGCAAACTCGGCATCAGAGGTTCTTTTAGAAGCATTAGAGAGCCTAGTATTATTGCTACTGAAGCACCTAATGTTAATAAGCCATGAGAAGGTACAAAGAGTTCTGCAGCGAGCATAGCTGTGCCAATCATTATAAGTAAAATCGCTGCTGCGCTAACTTCAAGAGTCCCAAAGGCGTATAAAGCCAAAATTAATAGCGTTATGCCCAGAACACCACCAATTGTTATTCCTGGAATTAATAATTCAAAAATTAGGCCGTATAAACCAAGGATAAAAAGTAGATAGGCAACAGTTGGATCCGTAATTAACCTTAGGAAGTATTCTCTTGACGTTTCTTTTATCTCGATTCTTCCTCTGGTATTTAAAGTAAAAGGCTTTCCTTTAACGGTAATGTTTTTTCCATCCAAATAATCAAGCAGGCTATCCTCGTTTTCAAAAATGCCATTTATAATGTGAGCTTTATATGCTTCATTAGCATCATATGCTTTGCTTTCATTTATCATAACCTCTATTGCGGTAGCATTTCTATTTCTTTCCTCTGCAAATGCTTTTAACCTTGCCATATATGCCCTAGTTATTTTCTCAAGCAAAACCTCATCTTCAGCACCAACGGGATGCGCTGCACCAATTGCCGAGTTATTAGCCATTGCCGCATAATGACTTGCAATAACAATAAATGCGCCTGCTGAAAATGCTTTCTTACCCGCAGGAACATATGTGATTATAGGAATTCTCGATTCCTCAATTTTCTCGAGAATTCTGTCAGTGGCGTCTGCTGTTCCTCCTGGGGTATTAATAATTATCAATAAAGCAGCATCCTCAGAATTTGCTAAGTTTATACATCTTTCCAAATATTCAGCCACACCATGATCTATTACGCTATCAACCTCAGCAATGTAAACTTTAGCACAGGAAGTTTTGGAAATTAAAACTAGCATTAAGGTAAAAATGAGTACTTGCTTGATCGTCATAAGATTATTTAAGTGAATGGATAATATAATTTTATACTCATAGATTGGGCCCGTGGTCTAGTGGTTAGGACGTCCCGCTGACGCCGGGAAGGTCGCAGGTTCGAATCCTGCCGGGCCCATTAAAGCCAAAAAAATCTTGAATCCTAGCTTTCTTATTTTTCTAGTTTTCCCAAGATATGCTTTCGAATTCCTTGAATCTTCTCTATCTCCTTGAGTTTAGCTATCTTCTCAAAATTTTCGAAAAATCCTATCCTCAAACCGCTAGCTTTGATAGTATCTTTCAATTCTCATTCTTATTTTTAATAAGTTTTAATTTTTATTCTGAAGATTATAATTTTTATGAAGCTGCAAGAAAGAATACTTGAGCAAATAAGACTCTATGGTCCGAGTACACCTGTAGATGTTGCTCAGAGAACAAAGGAAAACTCAATAATCATTACTGCAATATTAGAAGATTTGGTGAAGCAAGGTATGCTCTTAAAAGCCAAAAAGAAGTTTGGCTCGCTTGAGATATACTATCTACCTCATCAAAAAAGTACTTTGAGGAGGGTTTTAATGGAAAGGATATACAATGAGATTGAAAAATATCTTTTGCGGAAGATAGAGGCTAGGGGTTACATTCATGAAAGCGAATTAAGTGATGAGGAAAAGAAGGCGATTTATGGGCTTGCGGATTTTGTTGAAAAGGAAAACAAATTTTGGAAGTTGAAAGGATTTGTAATACCTAAGGAAGAGATACCTGAAATCAAAACTGAGGAAGAAGTAAAAGAAAAAGTTGAGCAAGTACAAATACAACCAATTAAGAAAGAAAAGGATAAACTTCCTAAAGATGTTAAGCAAATAAAGGCAAAGGTATTGGATTGGCTTAAGGATAAAGGTGTAGAGATATTAAAGGAGGAGGAAGTGAGAAAAAATGTCTACAAGCTAGTTGCAAAGGCTCCTACAGCTTTTGGTAAACAAAAATACTATGTGTTCATCAAGATAAAGAAGAAAGTTGCGTATCAAGACATGGCTGATATTTTGAATATTTGCATAACAGAGAAAGTGCCAATTGTTATTATAACAACTGGCGAATTTTCAAAATCAGCGAAGGAGTTCCATAAGAAGAATTTGGGTGAGATGGTTAAACTTGTAGAACTTAAGGAAATTGACATGTCCTAAGGTTTTTAAGATTCAGGTGAGAACGCCGTAACCGATTAATCTCCACCTACCTTTAACTTGCCTACTTATTGTTACCCTATCCCCCTCCTCAGCACAAATTGGTAGTCTAAATACCACCTCGACATATTCCTTTTTAACATTTTTAACTATACTCAGCGTTGTTCTCGTGCCGCAAGTTATCATTAATGGTTCGTTAACTTTCAAAGGTTCAACCTTAATCTCTTTATCCAACCCAACTACCCTCTCTAACAAATTATATTCGATTGTTGCTTGCATTAACACATCTGGCAGCTTGTCTGGTAAGCCAACAACATTACCAACTAAGGCATCGGCTTTGGTTAAGTTAGGGTCAAGATACGTGCCGATAGCTATTGAACCTCCAGCATGTACCTCTTCGAGCTTTACATCACCAGCATATAAACTTGCTGTCTCTGTAAATAAACTTTGCCATCCCTTTCTCTCATCATATATTCCAGGCCTAATTTCTATTTCCTGCCCAACCTTTAATTTTCCTTTAATTAAACTACCTCCGAGTACACCTCCTACAAGCTCCTCTGGAGGCATACCTGGCTTATTAACATCAAAACTTCTAGCAACATAAAATTTTGGGTTTGCATCCAGATCACGTTTTGGTGTTGGTATGAATTCCTCAATTGCTTGAATTAATGCATCTATGTTAACCTTATGCTGTGCCGAAACCGGTATTATGGGAGCATCTTCAATTTGCGTGTTTTCTAAAAATTTTTTTATTTCTTCATAATTCCTCAACGCTTTTTCCTTGTTAACAAGATCTATCTTATTCTGGACAACAACAACATTCTTGATTCCAGTTATCTTCAGAGCAATTAAATGTTCCTTTGTTTGAGGTTGAGGACAATGTTCGTTAGCTGCAATTATTAGCAAAGCGCCATCCATTATTGCAGCACCACTCAGCATTGTAGCCATTAGCGTTTCATGACCAGGCGCATCAACAAACGATACTCTTCTTAAAAACTCCGTTTTGCTTCCACAGTGTTCACATGTTTCCTTGGTAGTGTAAGCTTCGGGCTCCCCACATCTTGGACATTTATAAAAATTCGTATCTGCATAACCTAATTTTATTGTTATTCCACGCCTTAGCTCCTCAGAATGTGTATCCGTCCACTTTCCTGTTAATGCTTCGGTAAGTGTTGTTTTACCATGATCTATGTGACCTACTAACCCAATATTTACCTCTGGCTGCTTCTTAATCATTTCTCTTTCTTGGGAATTAGCTCCTCAAGATTTCTCTTGCCTCTCTTAACAACAACGGTATTTATTTGAACAATATCTTGAGATATTGTATTACCTCTTACTCTTTTTCTTCTCCTCATACCCCTCTCCTTAGGCCTATAACCTGGACCAGAAGTGAGCAAAACATATTTTACACCAGGCCCATTAATATCCTTACGCATCGGGAAACCATCTTTATCTGTTCCGCCAGTAATTTTTAGCTTATAACCAGCTAAGCCTAAAGGGGTAGCATCAAATTCTTGCCCTATTTTCATACCTATCAAAAATTTAGCTTTGTTCTCATCCACTTCAAGCTGATGTGCCTTACCGCTTTCGGGATCTGAGATAACTATTTTGAATACCATCCTATATCACCACCTAAATTTTATAGACATTATTAATGTGGTCACAATTTTAATAAAATTATTCAATTCCAAAAAACTGTCAACTTACCCTAGCATAGAACAAGTTATACAAAACACAAGCAAAAATTCGTAAATCGCTTCAAATCTTTCAAAAAGCAATTATAAATCTCCCTTAGTTATGTGTCTCATCAAGAAAAATTTTGCATGTTGCATTCCTCAAAAGAATTTCATAATTTAACTAAATTTTTCAAAAGCATGATAGCATGACCCTCTATTGCAAAGAATTAGCTTTCTTTAAGGGCAATGTTAAGTTGACAAGTTGAAATCTCAAAGGTCTGTCCAGCAGCAAAAAACTATACTCTTTCAATTTTTATCCTCTTTATCTCGTTAAGCAATTCTTTTTCCTCGTCGCTTAACATATTTAGCAGTTTTTCCTCAATGATACTGATATCCCTGTCCTCAAGAAAAACATAAAGCATATCTCCCTCATTTGCTTGTCTGCCAATTGTTAAACCCTCTACTGCAATCGCAACGCGCTTGCCTTTCTTTGCCTCTTTAATATTTTCACCATGCTCCTGCATGCTTTTCAGTCTTCCTACAATTCTTCCATCTTTTCTCATTAAATAACAATTTGGTTTTAGAGTTCCGCAAATCACCTCTATACCGAAAATTGCTGGCTTACTTTGCCTAAATATATAACCTGGTAGGATCTTTATCTTTGCTGGTAGTGTAGCCTTCAGTTTTTCAATCTCCTCTTTTTTAGCCTTTTCAATCCACTTCTCGTAATCCTCCTTAAGCTTGTAAATAACATTGCTCAGGAAAATCTTTATTTTATAATCTTCAGCAAGCTTTTTAGCGTCTTCATTGACATATACATTAAATCCAAAGATAACAGCTTTCAACGGATCCTCAGCCCTAACACTCTTAACCTCCATGATGTCAGCTCTTGAAATATTACCGACATCTGCCTTCCTTATAGGAACTACGCCCTCAAGTAGCTTTGTTAACGCTTCTAACGAGCCTAGAGTATCGGCTTTAACGATTGCCCCTATATTCTGCTTGTTAAATATTATTTTAGCTATTTCCTTTTGAACATCTTTACATGCTTTATCAATGTCTTTTGCGACAATTAAAGGTGAACCAGCTAGTGCTTCCTCAATATTTTTTGCGAGAATCCTTATACCTGCCGCAGCGTAAGCTTCGTCAATTTTCCTAAATTTTCTCTCACTTTCTCTTAATTCGCTTAAAGGCTTAGGTTTAAGGATCGCCCTTATTTTCGTTATTATTGGCCCTTGCTTACCAGCCAGAACGATCGTATCCCCTTGCTTAATATGCCCATCGTAGAGAATAACGTCTAGTGCGATTCCAGCAAGCGTCTTTTTAACGTCGAGCACAACACCTTTACCAGGGCCCTTGACCTCGATTTTTAGCTTATCCTCAAGATATTTTTGTGCTAAGCCAGTTAAAATCATTAGCAACTCAGCAATACCCTCACCAGTTTTTGCTGAGATCGGCACGATGCATATCTGCTTTGTAAAATCAGTAACTCTGTCGAAGCGATCCGCATTAAAGTTATACTTTGCAAGCTCCTCAACAATCTTGTAAATTCTCTCCTCAAGCTTTGCTACAGCATCGTCTCTTTGATTTCTCAGGTTTTGTGTAAATGGTTCATGGCTACTTTGCCAACCATCTATTAAATCAATTTTGTTTGCGGCAACAATAAAGGGAACTTTGTATTTTCTCAAAATTTCTACGCATTCAATTGTTTGGGGCTGAAAGCCTTGCACTATGTCAATTACCAAAATAGCTAAATCAGAAATTGATCCTCCTCTGGCTCTCAAATTTGTGAATGCCTCGTGTCCTGGCGTATCTATGAAGAGCAATCCAGGTATTGTTATTTTTATTTTCAAAGTCTCTAACAATCCCTTGCAAATTTTTTTAATAGCACTTATTGGTATTTCAGTAGCTCCTATATGCTGTGTTATACCTCCTGCCTCTTTTGCCGCAATTGCAGTTCCTCTAATTTTATCGAGTAGTGCTGTTTTTCCGTGATCTACATGCCCAAGCACTGTAATTATTGGCTGACGAATCATATTAGATTAAACTTAGGGGTTTATTTATAAAAAACTTCAAACTAAATTTATCAGCAGGAGAATATTAGCCTAAAATAATCTAAGTGCCCTGCACCTTGAGAAATAGGCGAGTGCCAGAATAACAGCTAAAATAATTGCATAAGTGTTTATACCACTTGCAATCTTAATCGTTACGGGAATCCAAGGAGTCACTTGAACGTCCTCCACTATATCAACACTTATTGATTTTTCAGGATAATCACATATATCGCCATAAGGGCCTTTTTCACAAACTTTAATTCCAATAGTGTCAGTACCAGCCTGTGCACCCAATAGAGTAATAGTAACTTTAATTTCGCTAAAACCTTTTACATTCTGTATGCAGAACTCAGAAATACCACACTTAAAGATGCCTGATCCTGTATCAGGATCAGCTCCTGAAACATCCTCTATTTTAACATTACCTTTGTTTATGTCTATGGTTATCGTAATATTTCTTTCCTCCTTTAATCTTTTACCTATTTTTAGCAGAATTTCTCTATCTTGACCCAAAGGGATTTCTACTTTAGTCTGGGAAATAGCAGCAGATATGCAAGCGCCACATCCACTATTTATTCCGCAATCTACATCCTCCTCATTGCAAATGTTATCATCCTTAATATTATTCTCGCAATGATTATCGTACCAAGTTCCATTTAAGCAAACCCCTCCTTCATATATATGGCACCAGTTATCTGTTGGCTTGTCGCAGCATTTGTTAAAGTTAATATCCGTGTTATATGGAGAGTCATCATCCCAGTGATGTCCAAAGGCTTCGCAGATTGCCGAGTCCAGCTCTTTCTCATATTCGCTTCCCCAATATATCTTTCCAGCTGACGAATTATATCTCGATCCAGTTAGGTTAACGCATGCATATTTGGTGCCATTATATACAGTAACAATTTCATTCAAATCTTTTTCTTTAACAAAATTACTCTCATCAGAGCTCACGTCAAAGTAACACTTGTATACATAAGATTGAGTACCTTCGTCAGAATCTGAACCATAACCAGATGTTATCGTATCGTTACCTGGGCAGAGGTAGCAGTTGTAGCAAAGAGATGGCGTATCTGTTGCATTTACTCTCCAAATCTCGTTTAGTTTACATGATTTGTAAACAGTTATGGAATGCTTACTTTCCTCCTCACCAAAAGTACCATCCGTGCTTAATATGCTTAACCTTGTTTTAAGTTCAGATTGATTAACAATACCATCACCATTTTCGTCTGCTGTAAATGGTAGGTCTTCAACTTCACCAACACCACAGTGAGCTACCTCATAAAACCCTCCTCTACTTCTTTTTATGCATTTATCGAAATTATAAAGGCATTCTGCTAAAGTTAGTGGTTCCAGATCTTGAAAGCTTGCATATGCCCACGCTTGACTGCAGTTATAAGAAATTTGCTCGGTTATGTTAAGTGATACTGTGAGGTCATCCAACCATGATAAAGCAAGATCCAACTTTATGTCTGCAATCTGGTTAATCTTAATAGTTAGATCTCCAACAAGATCGTTTTCCCAGCCTATTGTGAGATTTAATGTGATGTTGGCCAAATCCTTATTTACAGGAGAAACTTCTATAGAGTTAACACTCTCGGATGCTACACTTGGCACATATCCCTCGCAAAGGGAATATTTTTTCTCAATTTCATCTTTTAACTTGCTTTTAATTTGGGAATCAGTTACAACGCCTTTATTTTTAATATCATTGTAAACAGTGTTGTAGTTTGTGTAGTCCTCAGCATAATTCTCAAATTCAGTGGAATTCATACCGAATATTTCAGTAGTATTTATATCTGAAAGATTCATCATTATATTAAAGGTTTCAGTTGGTAGTGGTGAAGGAAGACTTGCAGAAACGCTTTCTATACCTCCATCTACGCCGCATTTACTCTTTATTAATGCTTCAAAAGATTTCCAATTTGAATTTATATCATTAGCTAGCTCAGTAGCATTGCAATAACCCCAGTCAGTTGCTATGAACCCACAAATTTTTGTTACTTCGTAATACGTGTCTGGTGTAACAGCTATGTTAGCTGGTGGTTTTTCAACATAGAATATTGGGTTATACGAGGGGCAAACACTTGGACTTATATAACCAAGGGAGGTTAGTTTGTTAATCAGTTTTTGCTTTAGAACAGTTTTATCTATATAACCAGAAGAATTTAGTTCATCAAAAGTCTCATTATAATTTACAGGATTTTCGGCATAAGTCTTGAACTCGGAGGCACTTAAGCCAAATAGTTTTGTTACGTTAACATCATCTAAAGTTAATAGAACATTAAAAGATGTATATCCTGCAGGAACATTTGCTTGGACATCCTTAATATTTTCCTCCTTAACACCACACTCGGTAGCAATGGCACTTTTAAAACTCTGCCAATTACCATTTATATCATTAGCTAAACTATAAGCATCACAATAACCACTCCAACTGCTACTTGTTGCTATAGAAACGCATGAGGAGTATTGAGTTACAGTTAATTCACATTCTGTAATATTTGGAGGCACTTCATGCTGTCCTAGGACAAATGATTCGGAAAAATAAATATCTCCAACTCTTTTTGGACCCTCTGTCTCGGTAGGAACATAAATACCTTTGGCTGTAAGATTTACCCAACCAGGAATTCCCCCACTTCTACCAATCTCAACAGTCTTGTTAATAGCTTCTATGAGCGCTCTTCTCCATGCCCAACTTTTATACCCTTTACCTATCAATTTTAGCGTATAATTTTTCCTAAAAACTTGCTGTTCAGGAATTGTAAAATTTTCCAGAATTCCGGTATTACCTGCAGTAAGATTTAAGCTTTGATGAGCAACAAATATACCATATTCAGTGCTTAAAACATTACTGCCATCTAAAAGGCTTGCATTAACTCCTAACATTGGAATTCTGTCTACACAAGCTTCTATAAATGCTGAGAAAGTGACAGTGACATTCTCACCGGAACGCCATATATTGTTTGCATCTCTTATCCCAGGGTTGCTTAATCCAAGAGATAAACTATCAATTGATGTTAAATTTAAACCAATACGTGACAATTCTTTTTCTAAAACATTTTCTCGAAGCTCTCCAATAACTCTACACATTGGACAAATCCATCCTCCCGAAATTGTAAGTGTGGAACTGGACCCAGAAGTAAGTGAGCAACCCCCACTGAAAGGATTGCAACCTTCAGAAGGGATGGTATAGGATACTATGCATGGCTGCGTTACGGTTGTGCTACCTGCCTCATTTTTATATTCCCATTTACATTGGGGAGGATCACACCATGTTCCATATTGTACACATCTCCTACAACTTTCAGCAGCCTTTATTTCAGTTTTCTCAACTGGATGGGGGCAAAAACTTAAGGAAGCTGCACCAAAACTACAACTTGCATTTTTATATAAGCTTAATGGCTGGTATAGCGTTGTTGTTTCTCCTCCACTACAACATGGCCAAGGATTACTTGGAGAATAAAGACATCTCGCACATTCCGAGGTACAACATCCTGCGTATGCAAATTTCGTATTAAGAAACAAAGTGAATAAGAGTAGAACGATTGGAAGGTATTCCTTCCTTCTAAAGAACTTGAAGAATAACATCGTTGCTAATATAATGGTTAGAGCTACTAAAATATATACTTTGTTCGACTTCTTAACTTCAACTTTTTCCCCAAAACCTGGAGTTTCCTCACCAGTTTCTTTTGCAGGCATGAAGCTTATGCAATCCATACAATTAAGTTTTTTCTCAAAATCATCGCAAATTCCATCATCAAAGCATTGATTGGCATTCAAATATTTGACTCTCCCATCCTCAGCAAGTATTATCTCAGGTTCTAAATCATAATACTCTATTTGCTCTTCATCAAAAACACGACCATCTTTTCCTAATTTTACAACAACCTTATATTTCAACAAATCTTCTTTGGCTCTAAATTTGAACGTAAAACTTTCTGGTTTAAAAGTAAGGTCTATTGTCTTATTCTCACTAAACACCTCCTCATTATTCCTATAGATTTCAAGCAAAAGATATGCATTGCTGACAATTGATTTATCTGCAGGCCCTACAACCGTAACGTTAATTTCAACTTCATCACCTTTTTTATAGACGTCCTTCTTATTTTCAATACTTAGTATTGTGCCACCTTCACCCATGATAACAGCTCTGCATTCGCTCGTAGCTAATAAATTGTTCTGCAAATCGTAAATCTCTATAACAACTCTATAAGTTCCTGGGATTGTTATGCTAATAGGAATCTCAATAACTTTTCTAGCATTACCTTCTAGCTCTCCAATATCAACCTCCTTCTCAAAGATAACATTGCCAGAGTAAGTACCAATCGCTTTTACTAATCCCTTTACTTTTATGCTAAAAGGATTTTTATTTATTAAGGGAGCGATTAGACGAATTTCGGCTGATGGTGGTATTTCTCTCCCCCAATCTGAATAGGAATACCATACAATTCTCCTGACAATTGTGTCTGAGCGTTGAATTTGAATAACTTTTAAATAAACAGTTTTCTCAAATGAAACCTTTGGTAAGGTTGCAATGTCGCTTAAGTTCACATCACTTGATAACCATGTAAGAGGCTTTCCAAACTCGTATACTTTGCAATATACCTTATAATTATCTCTTGGAAGTTTCTCTGGTAGTGTTAAGCTAAAACTTAAATCTTTTACCTCTCTTGAATCTAGAAGCACTGTCTCAGTATTTCTTGCGAAGATGCTGGAATCAGATCCTGCAAGAATGACCTCAACGTTAAATTTCTTTACGACGTATTCCGTATTAGCAACTCTTACAGAAACATCTAAAGCATTACCTACATTCTCAGCTTCACATTGAAGCAAAGTAACACAATTTGCCACATTTAATATAACAAGCTGTGCTAGGCAAATAATAAAAAAAACCTTAAAATTTTTCAATCCTCGCCTAACCATTCCTCATCACATCTCCTATAATCATATATTTCATTATCATTAAAATAAATTCTTATTTCTCTTTCAGCTGTTTTTCTTGAATCAGAAGCATGAACAATATTATTTGGCAAGCCTATTGCAAAATCTCCTCTTATACTACCTGGTAAAGCTTCCCTAGGATTTGTTGCGCCTACAAGATTTCTAACAACTTTAATAGCCTCCTTACCCTCAACAACCATAACAACGCTGGGGGCTGAGGTTATATATTTTATTAAACCTTCATAAAATGGTTTGCCTTTATGCATCTCATATTGCTTCTCCGCAAGCCTTTTATTAATCCAAATCATCTTCATTGCAACGATTTTAAGCCCTTTTTTCTCAATTCTTTTAACAACCTCTCCAACTAGCCCCCTAACAACACCATCTGGTTTTACTATAACAAGTGTTTTTTCGATCATGCTATATTTTATGATAGTAAAGCAGAAATTTATATCATAAAGCATGATACATGAACATTGAGAAAATTATAGATGCTCTAAAGGAAGCAAGAATTTGTGAGAAGTTGCCTTCCGAGAGATACAAGGATCCGTTCAAAGTTTTGGTTTCTGCCTTTCTTAGCACGAGAACCAAAGATGAGGTTACTGAGCAAGCTACCAAAAAACTTTTCAAAGTTGTTAATAATCCTGAGGATTTGCTTAAGCTTGATGTTGAGCAAATCGAAAAGCTAATCTATCCCGTTGGGTTTTATAAGGTTAAGGCTAGAAGGCTGAAAGAACTTGCCGAACAAATTTGCAAAGAGTTCAATGGCAAGGTGCCAGATAATTTTAATGATCTAATAAAACTTAAAGGTGTTGGAAGGAAAGTAGCGAATGTTGTTTTAGCTTACGCTTTTAACAAAGATGTTATAGCTGTAGATACTCATGTGCATAGAGTCGCTAACAGGCTCGGTATTGTTAACGCAAAAACTCCAGAAGAAACTGAGAAAGCGTTAAAAAATGTAGTACCAAGAAGATTTTGGAAAGATATAAATCATCTGTTTGTTAACTTTGGAAAGAAAGTTTGCAAACCAGTTAAGCCGAATTGCAAAGCCTGTCCAATAAGGAAATTTTGCAACCTTTCACAGCATCCAAAATGAGAATTTTTCAACATTCTCTACCATTCTTTCTGAGTTTTTGCTGTAAGTGGTGGGAATGTAATCCACTTTACAGTGGTTACTCTGAAACACTTTAAAACTTTTATGTTAATTAAAATTTAAGTGGATGCTAAAGATGATAAGTGCAAACGCCATTCCCAAAATATTTAAGGGAAAACTTGGTGTTGTTATAGTTGTGGTATTTTTAGTAATTTTAGTTGGTCTCTTAATTCACCATACAACTGTCTCGAATGTCTCTAACGCATCCTCAACTGAGGAGGTAGGTCAGGAAACGCCGTCTCCTGAATCATCTCCCGAAATAACTAAAGAAATTGAGGAGGAAATTAAGAAAGAGGAAGAACTTGAGGAGTCTGACAAAAGCCCTCCAGAGATTTTTGTGAAGTTATCTAAGGAAAAGGTTAAAAAAGGAGATACTGTTGACATTGAGGTTACAGCAAGAGACGAGTCTGGAGTTGCTAGTGTTGTTGCGGAGGTTGAAACTGAGGGAACCTTCAATTTACAACTTGCTGAGGGTAGTGAATATAGTGGTATATGGAGGGCCTCATTTGTCATTGTTTCCGATTTGGAGAAGGATAAGAAGTATAAGATAGTTATTAAAGCATTTGATAGAAGAGGAAATTTGGCCGTAAAAACTTTGGAATACTACGATCCAGTTACCAAAATTGTGATACCTAGAGCTGATGATGATATGAACTATCAAACCCAGGACTCAGATTGTTCATCGAATCCTGAATATAAATATTATACTTGCAGCAATTGCGATGAAAATGATATTCCTGGTTGGTATATGCTTAGCTATGATGATTCCTCATGGCCAACGGGCTACGCACCTTTTGGTCAACCTGCTTGGGGAGAATGCACTCAAGCCTTAACTTCAGCTCCAGATGATTTGTTTGTAAGGAAGTGGTTCTTTATTCCTGGCACTCCTCAAGGCGCTACATTAAGATTGAGTTATGATGATGGGATTAAATGCTACATTAATGAGAATGTTGTAATTAATGTTATAAGCGAAGCTCATGGCCCTTCATATTGGAATAGGCAAGTTACTATATCTAGCTCTGTTTTGAAGTCTGGCCAAAATCTTTTAACTTGTTGGGTTGCTAATGGTGGTGAGAATAGTGGCAGTGGAGGAGGCTGGCTTGATTTAGAGCTAGAAGTTACTTATGAACCTATATATATAACGAATGTTACAGTTGAAACAGATAAACAAGCCTACGATCCTGGTGATGACGTCAACATAACTGTTACAGTCTTCTCGGACTCCACAAGACTAAGCAACGTTCCCGTTACCATAAAGATCTATGATCCAGACGAAAAAATTGTTTTAGATAAACAAGCGGTAACTGATAACAACGGTGAAGTGAAACTCACATATACTTTACCTGTCGATGCGAAGTGGGGTGTTTACGTAATTAATGCTACTGCTGAAATGGAAAATACATTCAGCACAATTAAAAAATTTGGTGTTGGTCCAGCTGTTGATATATTTGACATAAAAACAACTCCTCAAAAGGTTAAGGCACCTGCTAATGTTACAATAACTGCAGACATTTCAAATATAGGTAGCATGAACCTTAGCAATTTGGTTGTTGAAACAAAGATTATTGGAGGGTCATGGTTTGATGCTTCGTGGAATTACAGAGTACCTATAACAATAACCGAGCAAAGTGGGAATGTTTTGACAGACTATCAAGTTCTGGTTACTTTAGATACCGCTTCTTTGATTTCAGCAGGGAAAATGCGAAGTGATTGCGGAGATATAAGGTTTGCTGACTCAAATGGAAATACATTAAGCTATTGGATAGAGTCTGGTTGTGGTTCAGCTAATACAAAAATCTGGATAAAAGTTCCAGAGATTATGGCTAATAAGAATACAACAATTTATGTTTACTATGGGAATCCTAACGCAGAAAGTATGAGTAATGGAAATGATGTATTTTTAGACTATGAAGAAACACTTTACTGTCAAGGTTCAACTGCTTCAGGGGGATGTTATGTAACGTTCTCTCTTTCTAATGAAAAATTTGCTCCTTATCAATCTTCAGGCTATGGTGTATTAGATTGGAAAATGGCTGGAGACTTTAATTCCGGAGGAAGTTATTCATCCTCGGGCTGTAGCTGTGTCTCAGAAAGCTATGAAAGAGCAAGATTATGTGCAGATTCAACTACTTGTTCAGATACTCATCCAAATTGTCTTGGATGCTACTCAACTGGATATCAAGATTGTACGCTGCGCTCTCCTTCTGGCTTCCCAAAGGATGTTAGCAGCTATATAATAGATAAAACTTCTGTGTCTTTTGCAACAGACACTACGAATGAAGTAAACTATAATCCTGGCTGTGGTTATTATTACAAATTTGAGTTTCATTTGAAAGCTAAAACTCGCAAGTATGTCTCTCCAGAACCAACAACAAGTGTAGGTGATGAGGAAACTTTAAGCTCTGTAATACTGGCATCACTTTCAAAAACAATCTCAAGCTTAGCAGTAGGCCAAACAATAAATGATTTCCAATTAGGTAAAGTAGATGTTGACTGCTGGGATGTAGGGAATTATAACATAGTCATAACCGTTAAGCAAGGATGAAGAATTTAAAGCTAATTATTATAGCTTTACTATTTTTACTCTTTGCTGAAAATTCTTTTTCACAAACAATTTATGGAAAGGCTAAGTCAGAATTATGCATAATTTATTCTTGTATTCCTGAGAACTTCACTTATGCTCAAGCTCTGCAGGAAATGAGAATAATCTATTCATGTATACCTAAAAATTTCACTTATACAGAAACTTCTGGAAAATTTAGGGTAATCTATTCATGTATACCTAAAAATTTCACTTATACACAAATTTCTGGAAAAATGAGGGTAATTTATTCTTGCATACCACCTAATTTTATTTATCAAAGTTACGAATTCGAAGGTTTTGAAATAAATGAAACCTGCCCACCCCAGCCAGCTGATCTGAAAATTCTAGACTATGATATTATTCCATTGTCAAGCCCCTTGGAGTCATTACAGAAATTCAGGCTCGAGGTTCTTGTCACATCAAACACAACGTGCTATGCAACTCTACTATTTAAGGATTACTCCACGTCTTTTTATATTCGTGCAAATGAAACAAAGGAGCTAGCAATTTATTTCGATGAAAATGTAAGTACAGAAAGCTTAACAAGGAAAATAGAAATAAGCTATCCACTTGAAGTTAATGAAAGCGATAATAAAAAAACAATAGTTCTTTACGTTCAGAACCCACCTAACGTTTTGAAAGCAAACGAAACATATGATTTTTCAGCCTCTGAGGGTAAGATAATCGCAAGTGTTGATCTGAAATCTAGTGATGTTTGGACATGGATTGAGATTGAAGAAAACGATGATGCGAGGGGAATGAGTATAAAAAAGATTGTTAGGCAGGATGGAAAAGTTATTGAGAGATGGTTTAGAATAGGAAACAAGGTATACATTTTTGACGATCCATCAACCTACATCGTATACTATGTGAAACCATATCTGCCTGTAGTTGCCTATGAAACTAGCTTATTCATAGCAGTTCTAATTTCACTGGCAATAGGGATAATTGTTAGTTTGAGAACGGTTAGACGAAGTAAGATAGGAAGTTAAGTATTAAGGTCTGTGAACTACCCACCGTTTTTAATGGGTGGCTTCCCCCAGATAAACACCACCACGGCTGGGGTCGGGCTGTTCACGAGCCCCGATGCCACCCATCAAAGGTATTTAAATATTTCCCACCTCCTCCCTAATTCACCCACCGATTGAAATCAGGGGTACTCTTAGCGACATTTTTATGGAAATATTTATACTCTGCAAGACATTATTTTAACCTCTCAAATTTAGAAATACAGGGAAGTCAATGAAAAATTTATGTGCTTAGGTGTGCCTGGTAAAGTGATTAAAATAATTGGCGATGAGGGTATAGTGGATTTTGGAGGTGTTAAAAGGAGAGTTGTGTTGGCTTTGCTGAAGGATTTAAAGGAAGGAGACTATGTTGTTGTTCATGCTGGTTTTGCGATTGAGAAAATTAATATGCAAGAGGTTAGAAAGCTAAAAGAAATACTTGAAAAATTTTGAAAGCAAATATGGTGAAGTATTATCTATTTGCTGGCAAAGGCGGTGTTGGTAAAACTACAATGGCTTCCTCCTTAGCCTTATTGCTTTCAGAAAATTCAAAAGTTTTGCTGATATCTACAGATCCAGCGCATTCGCTTTCAGACATTTTTGAAACAGAAATTGGTGGTAAGGAAACAGAAGTAGACGAAAATTTGTTTGCCATAGAAATCTCTCCAGAGGATGCTTACAGAGAATATAAGCGCATAGTATCCTCTGCAAATTTAAATTTGCCTATGGATCTAAATTTTGATTTAACGCTAGAGGATTTTGAAGCACCTGGTGTTGATGAGGCTACAGCTTTTATGAAGTTTGTTGATTTAATAAATAATGCTAATTATGATTACATTGTTTTCGATACTGCTCCTACTGGACATACTCTAAGATTTCTATCACTGCCTGACATATTGGACAGCTGGCTCGGAAAAATGATTAAATTGAGACTAAAGCTGGAAAGCATATTTGCTACATTCAAAGCATTGATACCTTTCATGAAAAAGGAGGATGAAAAAGATAAATCCTTAGAATTGTTGGATGAGCTAAGAAAAAAAGTTGAAAACTGTAAAGAGGTGCTAAGGGATGATAAAAAAACTAAGGTGAATATAGTTATGATTCCAGAGGATTTATCTATTTTTGAATCTGAAAGGGCAATAAAACAACTAGCAAAATATGGAATAAAAGTCAGCAGCATTATTGTCAACAAAGTTCAACCTCAATGCTCGTGCAATTTTTGTCAAGCAAGGATAAATATGCAAAAGGAGAAAATGAGAGTTATAAGATCGAAATTTTCAAATATGAAGATCATTGAAGTGCCTTTCTTTGAAAGGGAAGTTAAAGGCAGAGAAATGCTTTGGAAAGTTGCGAACTATTTACAAGAACTGTGCTGATTATATCATAATTCATCGGGACTTTGTGAAAATCCTTATCCTCTGTAAGATTAGCCAAATCCCCCAAAGCTTTCCTGTTATATTTTTCTTTTTCCTTTTTCCTGTATTCTTTAAAATTCTTATAATTTCTTCAGCAGATTTTCTTCTTTTTATTAATGGACCTTCCTCCGAAGGTATAACTATAAACTTCTCCACCCTCTTTATACCGTACGCTTCTCTAAGTATTTTGGGAATACTATTTGCCGTTCCAACATATATAACTAATCTATAGGTGTACTGTGTTGCATTTTAATAATTTTTGCTTAGAAACTTAGAAACACCACTAGCCAAACTC
>CAZWFW010000002.1:0-34113 GCA_964633445.1 Candidatus Undinarchaeota archaeon
ATCATTAGTTTTTTAATAATTTCTTTATTCAGAAGATATTAAAACCTTCTGCAAAATTAGGTATGAATTTTAGAAGATTTTTCTTTTTAGAATGTAAATCATTAGAATTTATATGAAAATAACTAATAATGAAAATAAGAACAATTAATATGTTAGGTTTTGTTTTTGGCTTCTTTATCGTATTATTTACCTAATAAATTACTTCCAAAGCTTCACTGAACTTGAGAGAAAAGATTAGAAAAAGCGGGATAATAAGCAAATACTCTAGTTCCATTACATTTATTATACTTTGCTAAATATTTATTGTTATATGCAGTATAGCCCCCGTAGCTCAGTCTGGAAGAGCGACGGCCTTCTAAGCCGTAGGTCGCGGGTTCGAATCCCGCCGGGGGCATATGTTTGTCATATTTTCTATTTAAACTAAGCCATTTATACTTAGTGCTATGGGTTGCGTAAACCAGCCCTTGCCAGAGTTCCAGTCATGATGGAGGTATAAAGCCACTCATCCTAGATGAGTAGTAGTTTACTTCAAGGTAGGCAAGTTCCCTGTAATTTTATCAATCTCCTTTTCATGCCAAGGTCCTATTCCTAAGGCTGTTACAGTACCAGGTTCCAACTCTGTTAGCCCAGCATCCTTAATTATAGCACATGGTAGTCCGTTTTGCCTAGCTTTTTCATATAAGGTTAACAATTCCTCTAAACTGTTTACTTTAAGAATTATTTTCTTCTGCCCCTCCTTTAACCACTCACCCACAACATTTTTATCCTTCCTCATAGCCTCAAGATAGCTCGCTAGGCAAGCATGACACGCTTGAGCACACAATTTACCTCTGCTCATATTTAGATCTTCCCTAAGAACAATCACCTGCTTTATCATTTCAGCCTATGTGTTTTCCGACTATTAAAATTTTCTCACCGCACTTTGGACATTTACCATCTCTAACTCTATATTCCATGATGCTAAAGCAATATCTTTTAATAAGCAAATAATCGCAGTTAGGGCAGTATGTGTTCTCATATCTATGTCCTGGCACATTGCCAATATAAACGTACTTCACACCAGCCTCCTTCGCCATTCTATAAGCTTTTTCGAGAGTTTCAATGGGTGTTGGAGGCAAATCCAGCATCTTGTATGCGGGAAAGAAGCGGGTAAAATGCAAGGGAATTTCATCCGAAATCTTAAGCAATCTCTTGATGATTCCGCTAATTATCCTTTCCTCATCATTTATACCAGGAATTATTAAATTTATAACCTCAACATGTAAATTAAGCTCATATGCAAGCTTTATATTACGCCAAACATATTTAACATCTGCATTACAATACTTTCTCACAACTTCCTCGTTGCCCTTTATATCAAAGTTTATTGCATGCAAACCGCTTTCAGCAAGTATCTTTAAAGCTTCTTTCGTCATATACCCGTTGGAGACGTAAGTATTATAGAGATTTCTTTTTAAAGCAAGCTTAAAAACATCAACAGCATACTCAAAAAACAAAGTAGGTTCGTTGAAGGAAAAGGAAGTTCCCTGGCAATTGTATTCTTCTGTCAACTCAACAAACTTTGTTGGACTCAAATAATACATCAGCTCCTCGTCAGGATAAGATTTGCTTATTTCCCAATTTTGGCACCAAGGACATGTGAAGTTGCATGACCAAGTGCCTGCTGTTAAAGCTTTGCTTCCTGGCCAGAAATGAAAGAACGGTTTTTTCTCTATAGGGTTTGCTGAAAGAGAGGAAATATTTCCATAGGTAAGGGTATAGAGGATACCATTAACATTTTTTCTTGTCCTACAGAAACCAAAGGAATCTCTAGGAATTATGCATCTCCTTTCGCAAAGCAAACATTTCACTTTGTCGTTAGCTTTTTCATAAAGTCTCGCTTTTTGCATTCCTCATTTAAAAGATGAACGCCGGGGAGGGGATTTGAACCCCTGCGGGCATGAAGCCCAGTGGGTCTCGAGCCCACCCCCTTGGTCCGCTCGGGCACCCCGGCTTACGTAATTTTATAATCTATTTCTTTGTTTATATTTCTCATCAGCTAAAACAATATTAGACTTTTCTAAATTTCTCTCATTTCTAAGCAGAAACTTGGGATTATGCAAGCTTCGAAAAAGACGCCGGGGCGGGGATTTGAACCCCGGCAGGCCAGTGGCCTAGCGGCTTAGCAGGCCGCCCCCTTAACCACTCGGGCACCCCGGCATTTAATATTAACGATAAATTATTACCTTATTACAACCCTTGTTGTTGCAAGGAGTTTGGCTGGAAGCATCATTTCAGCTTATGGTATATATAGCTCTAGCTCATTTCAATATACTGACTTTGAAGTATAAAAAACTTTCCACCCGTTTCTCTAATTCATCTCATCCATGTCAGACGGAGACTACTATTGAGCAAAGCATTTAATGTTTCACAAAGGATGTTTACAAAAAACTATATCCGCAACCAGCAACATTCTTATTAGCTACTTTAACTTAATTAAAACTTAACAAATAAAGCTTTATTTATGCGAAGCCAAAGTTATGTTGATTACTTTGTTAAGGGAGTTGCTACAATATTAACTTTTCAGGCACTTTCATTAGTCTTTGGCTACTCTCTAAGAATTTTTTTGGCTAAGAATCTAAGCGTAGCAGACTATGGATTATTCTATGCGCTTATATCCTTTTTTACGTTGGTGCAAATATTTAGACCTTTAGGCACAACCACAGCGCTAGTAAAATTTTTGCCAGAGTATATCACAAAGAAAGAGTATGAGAATGCAAAATCGCTTATAATAGTCACATTAACGATACAGTTCCTAACATCATTCTCCCTCGCTTTACTAATACTCCTTCTCGCAAAATTTCTCTCTCTTAAATTCTTCAAAACAATTGAGGCATTATCACCCTTGCAAATACTAACCCTAAGCTTTTTATTATCCTTCTTTGTAGATGTTATGCGCGCATGTCTTCAAGCATTTAAAAATATGCTGGGCATCTCCATTATCAATTTGACAAGTATAGCACTTAGCTTTACCTTCGTAACGATACTTTTTCTTGTAAAAGGTGCGAGTGTGGAGAGCTGTGCGATTGGATATCTAATTGCGGGGATCTTTACAGGCTTACTATCATTTAAACTTTTCCTCAAAACTTTCCCTCAATTCCTTTCGGCAAGATTTAAATTGAGAAAGAGTATATTTAAGAAATCTCTTACATTTGGCATACCTGCATTAGCTGGAGGAATTTCAAGCTTTATTATAACAAATACCGACACTTTATGCCTAACATACCTAAAAGGTTTGGTATCAGTCGGAATCTATCAAGCAGCATTACCGATAGCAAGATTATTGCTTTATTTAGTTTCAGCAATCTCAACAGTATTTTTTCCAATGATATCCGAGTTGTATGCGATGAAAAGATACGCAGATATTTCCAAAGCATTCTCCCTACTTATAAAATTCTCATTTATATCGATTCTTCCGTTCTCAGCCATATTCCTATGCTATCCAGAAATTACAATAGGGATGGTTTTTGGTAAAAAGTTTTTGCAGGCAGCCTTACCATTGCAAATTCTAACCATAGCAATGATATTTCAGACACTTATGACAATAGCGTCAACAACATTGGTTGGTATAGGAAAACCCTTACTTGCAGTTAAAGTTACAAGCATATGCGCAGCTTTTAATTTAATTGCAAATATTGCCCTAATTCCAAAGTTTGGTGTTGTAGGCGCAGCCACAGCAACGGTTATAACATTCTTTATTGGAGTTAGTGTTGCATACAAATTGTTGAATGCGGAGATGATTAAGCATGATAGCTCCATAACATTAGACACAAAATCTCTACTTAAAGCAACTTTCAGTATAATCCTATCAACCATTTACTTGGCATCAATAAAAGAGATCATCAACATGAATCCTTGGGCGGAGCTCATAATAACATTGCCAACCTTCTTTATATTATACGGATTGCTAGTAATAAAATTGCGTTGTATTAAAAAAAGCGAAATAGAGTTGATGAAAAGCGTAAAGCTTCCCAAAAAGTTGGAGAATATCTTAGTAAGAATTGCGGATAAGCTAGGTTTTTTCAATTACATAGATAATCCTCGTTAAGTTTTTGTGTACATACTGAGCATGCTTCTCAAGTAGTTCTAAATTCCCTGGCAATAAATCCTCGAGATTTGTGTGATGAGAAGTTGCGAATGCTATATATCTGTTTCTCTTTAATAACTTACTTAACTCTTCCAAAGTCTCGCAATAAAGACTTTCTTGAGGTATTCTATGCGTGCTACTTGATATTCCGTAAGGAGGATCCGTAGCAACAGCATCTACTTCAGCATCAATAAATTTAGCCACATCTCTGGCATCTCCTTTTATTAGAATTGCATGTTTAGCATAATGCTTTAAATTCGTTTTTGCACCCTTTAACATCTTACTGTTGATATCCACACCGATACATTTTGCTCCCAAAACATTAGCCTCGATTAGAATACTTCCCAAGCCACAAAATGGGTCTAACATTAATTCATTGGCCTTGGTTCTAGCAAGATTAACAAATAATCTGGCTAATTTAGGCTTTAATGCACCTGGGTAATTTACAGGCCTCTTTTTCAAATCACGCTTATAAAAATCTTTTTTAACTTTACTCAATCTTAACCCAGCATAGCAAAAATTGTCGATAAAGATAATATCCAAAATAGCTTCTGGATTTCGAAAATTAGCCCTCACTTTGCACTTCTCCTCAATGTACCTTCCCAACCTCTTGCTTACTCCTTTAACACCTTTAGCTCCAAAAATTTTGTGTTTTTCTATATAGAAATCTCTGAATCCTTCAAATTCCAGTAGGTGATCTCTAATGTTCCTTATAATAGCCCTTTCATCAGCCTCACACTTAAATAGGAACTTGCAGATTATATGTGCCATACTCATCCTCTCTGCAAGAATTTTGGAGATATTTGGCGCATTACTCTCAAAAATAACGACATTTTTTACTTTATCTTTTATACAAAATTTCCCACCAGATATCTCTAAGCAGGCTTTTAATTCCGAAAATGGTAGTGTTTCATGCTCCGCCGAAAGCAAGATAAGGTGTTCCATGTTACCAATAATTTGACATCCTCCCCGCCCTAAAGTGCGAGGATTCCTAACGAGGAGTTCGAGCTACCAGGGGATGCGCCTCGGTAGCTCGGGGAGTGCCAGCCCCCCGTTAAACCCGGTGATTTCTGTTACTCCTTTATATAGCATATCTTAACGAGCCTGAATACTATCATGTTGACAGCATGTCTAAACCTTAACTGTCTCTTTCGATAGTACTTTTCTGATTCTGTCTTCTAATGTAGTTTAGCTTGTTCCATAATACTGCTGACATCTCGCATAGGCTAAATAAAACCTTCTCCTGCTCTTTAGTAGGTCTTAACCTAAACTTATCCACCCTCTTCATTTTTGAACACCATTCTGTGAATTCTGTCTGCAAATTCTTCCCAAGTTTCGCACCTAAGCTTGACCTTAACTTCCATCAGCTTCCAGTACGCTTTGTCTGATATCGTTAATTTCTTGACCATTGACTCTTTGTAGAGTCTTTAGGTATTTAACTTTTCGATGATGTTAGAAATCTACGCCAACCTCCCCCACCTCCCTTAAAGAGGAGGCTTTCTTAGCGACATTTTGTAAGAATTGAAATCGCTCTTAGCTACATTTTTATAGATTGGATAAGCTACGAACAGAAAAAATATAGTTAAAATTTTAGAAGCAACCTTAATAATAGATTCCTAATTAAAAGATTTATGGAATACAAAAGATTAAAAAATGGCGTTTAAGGCAATTTTTTCCCCAAAATTTCTTGAACACGATCCTAGTCCTTACAACCCTGAGGTTCCTGAAAGACTTAGAAAAACGCTGAGCTATTTAAAGGAGAGAGAGGACATTGAAATAGTAAAACCAGAAAATATTAAAGATTCAGATATTTTGCTTGTACATTCCAGCGAATACATAAAAAATCTAAAATTCGTTAGAAGTGTAGAATTTCTTAGTCCAGATACGCCAGTGTTTGAGAATACCTATGATATCGCAAAATTAGCATGTGGCGCTGTATATACAGCTATTAGGATTGCCAAAGAAAGACCCCTGGTTTTATCGAGACCTCCAGGTCATCACGCAGGTAAAGACTACGGTTCTGGATTTTGCTATTTGAATGATGTTGGAGTAGCCATAACAAAGTATTTGCAAGATAAAAACGCAAGGTTTGCAATTGTTGATTACGATGCCCATTATGGGCAGGGTACTGCAGAAATATTCTATGAAAATACAAATGTGCTTTACATTTCCCTACATCAAGATCCTGCAACTTTATATCCAGGCGTAGGATTTGTTAATGAGATCGGAAAAGGCGAAGGCAGGGGATTTAATATACCAATACCATTGCCACCTTACGCTTCAGATAATAGCTATGATAAGGCAGTAGAGGAGATTGTTATGCCAATTCTTAGCGAGTTTAAGCCAGATTATTTAATTTTATATGTAGGTGCAGATGCCCATGCTAGGGATCCTCTAGCAAATTTAATGCTTAGTATAACATGTTATGTAAAGATTGCAAATAAATTGAGCAAACTTTGCAAAAAAGTTTTTGCAGTTATGGCAGGTGGATACGATCTGGAGGTGCTACCAAAGGTTATGCATGCCACCCTCCTAGCAATGAATGATATAGAAATAGCGTACGATAAACCGTTTTCTGACGAAAAAAGAGTATTAAAAAGGACTGAGAAAGTCTTGGCAGAATGCAGAGAAACCTTGGAGGAATTTTGGTCATTGTAATTTAAAATAAATTAACAAACTAAGATAAAAGCAAGCTACCTCTTCAAATATTCTTCGAGTATTTTTGGAAATAGATCCGCAGGAACGAATCTCAAGCCAAGTTTCTCAGCCCATCTCTCGATACCCTCATCGTTAGTAACAACTGCAGCGTTAAGCTCCTTCGCCAAAATTAGAACGTCGAGATCCTCTCTACTATCCAAAATCCCTTTTCTCAAAGCTTCCCTGTATTTATCCCTCAACTTGCTGAGAAGTTTGCTCAAACTTGTTTTCCTGCTTTCTCTAAGAATCTCCTCAGCAATTCTTAATCCTCTATTTATTCTCTCTCTTATATCAGAAATGTATTCATACAAAATCTCTGCTGGTAGATGAACAGCATAACGATCTGGTGTTTTCTTAACAATCCATGTATCAATTTTCAGAAGTAATTTTTTGTCATACTCTCTACTCCTCAGAATTGCCATAAGCTCGTTGTATGCTGTTGGATATGGGATGTGGCAGGAAATATCCAGCTTTTTTCTAGCCTTAGCAATTAGCTCCACAAATTTTTTTAACTCCTTCTCCTCTCTGTAGATAGTAAATGCCGTAGTGTCCAAAACAAATCTTTGTCTCATTTAAATAAGTATGTTTCATCTGTTATTAAAATATCATGAGGTTTGCTTTCTCTAAGCCCTTTACTTGTTATTCTAACAAATCTGGCGTTTTCCTTCAACTCCTTAATATTTTTCGCCCCCGCATAGCCGAAACCTGCCTTTATACCACCAACGATTTGATTCATTATATCTTCAACGCTGCCCCTATACGGTACCAGTCCCTCCACACCCTCAGGTATAAACTTACTTCTACCCAGATATCTATCAGCAAGCATAGCCCCCAATGATCCCATACCTCTATATTGTTTGTATTTCCTTCCGCTAATGAAAATTATCTTGCCTGGAGCTTCATCCGTCCCTGCAAGCAAATAACCAAGCATGCATGCATCGGCACCTACAGCTAATGCTTTAACAATGTCCCCCGAGCTTCTAATTCCGCCATCAGCGATTACGGGTATATCGTACTCCTTCGCAACATCTGCTACCCACGCTATTGCTGTTAATTGCGGCACTCCAGCACCAGCAACGATTCTCGTTGTACAAATTGAACCAGGACCCACACCAACCTTTAAAGTATCCGCCTCAGCGCTTATTAAAGCCTCAGCTGCTTCCTTTGTTGCAAGGTTTCCTACAATTATTTCTTTATCGACCTCTCTCTTTATCTTCGCAACGTAATTTATAACCTTTCTGTTATGAGCATGCGCACAATCTATAACTAAAATATCGGCACATTTTAGAGCCTTAGCCCTTTTAATGTCGAAGGGTCCTATAGCAGCCGCCACAACCAATCGCCCCTCAGCATCTTTAACGGCTAATGGGTATTTTCTTCCTTTAAGCAAGCTTTCCGTTGTTATAATTCCAACAACTTTATCATCCTTTATAATAGGAACTTTGCTGACACTTTTCTTTTCCATCTCCTTAATAACATCATCTATGTTGGCATCTTCCGAAGCAATAAGGATATCCTTACTCATAACCTCCTCAACCTTCTTTGCGTTCTCCTCAAATCTAACATCTTTTGTTGTAAGAATGCCCAAAATCCTGTTGTTTTTAACAACAATCAAAGTCTTAACTCCTTTGTTATCCATAATCTCCTTAGCCTCCTTAACAGTCAAATCTGGGGGTACTGCACAAAAACTTTTTTCAATAACAAGATTAGCCCTCTTAACCTTTTCAACTTCTTTAACTTGCCTTTCGATTGACATGTTCCTATGAATAACCCCCAAACCGCCAAGACTTGCCATTTTTATAGCCATTTCAGCTTCGGTAACGGTATCCATTGCTGCAGAAAGGATTGGGATGCTCAGCTGAATGCTTCTGGAGATTTTCGTTGAAATATCAACATCCCCAGGTTCTATCTTACTTTCAGAAGGTAAAATAAGAACATCGTCAAATGTTAATGCTAATTCTGCATTATTTAACTTTTCCGTAAAACTATTTTTGGGCATTTTTCAATGAAATGTAATATTCTCATATTTTGAGCATGAATTTAAATAACTTTTTATGAGCAATAAGTCGGGTAGAAAACTTTTATTTAAAGTTTAAGTATGTTAAAAAAGTTAATTAAGTTAAGGAGGTGGGGGGATGAAGTCGATTATCGAGTCTCTAAGGGAAATTCCTGTAATAAATAGAGGGGAATACGAATATCTTATTCATCCAATAACTGATGGCATACCTTTGGTTAAACCCTCATATCTAAGAGATGTTGTTGTCGAGATTTGCAGAATCGCAAGTTTAAATGAGGCTAATAAAATTGTTACAATAGAGGCTATGGGTTTACCAATTGCTGCTGCTCTATCCTTAGTAACTGATTTGCCATTTGTAGTTGTTAGAAAGAAATCTTATGGACTTGAGGGAGAAGTTGAGGTCATGCAAAAAACCGGTTATTCGGAAGGAACTCTCTACATAAACTGCATAGATAAAAATGACAAAGTTGTTATTGTAGATGATATAATAAGCACGGGTGGTACTTTAATAAGCGTTATTAAGGGTATTGAAAAGGCTGGCGCTAAAATCCTTGATATAGTTTGCGTATTTGAGAGAGGAGAGGGTAAGGAGAGGGTAAAAAAGGATACGGGTTATGATGTTAAAACATTAATAAAGCTTGATGTCAAGGATGGTAAAGTAAGGATTTTGGAAACATGCAGGTAAGAATAGGCTTGGAAATTCACGAACAACTTAAAACAAGGGAAAAGCTATTTTGTAGGTGTTCTGCAGACTATAGAAATGCTGAACCAAACACGAACATCTGCCCAATTTGCACGGCTCAGCCAGGAGCCAAGCCGATGGGTATTAACAAGAGGGCTTTGGAGAGTATGGTAAAAATTGCCTTGGCCCTCAATTGCAAAATAAATAAATACTTCCTTTTTAGGCGCAAACACTATTTTTATCCAGACTTGCCAAACAATTACCAAAGAACTACTACCCCAATTGGTACAAATGGAAAACTTGGTGATGTTAAGATTAAGGAGGTACATCTTGAGGAAGATCCTGGAAGATACGATTTGAAGAGGGGTCTTGTTGATTACAATAGAAGCGGTGTGCCTCTAATAGAGATTGTTACCGAGCCAGATATGCATAGCCCAGAGGAGGCAAGGGAGTTCTTGAAGAAATTGGAAAGCGTGTTAAGTTATTTAGATGTCTGCAGGGAGGAGGAGGGTACAATGCGTATCGATGCCAATATATCGCTAGGGGGTGGTAATAGGGTTGAGATAAAAAATATAAACTCATTTTCTGGCGTATACAAGGCTTTAAAGTATGAGATTATGAGACAAAGAAATCTAATTAAGCAGAGCATAGAAATTAAGCGAGAAACAAGACATTTTGATGAAGATCAGGGCATAACCATATCCCTTAGAGAAAAGGAAACCGCTGAGGATTATCGCTATATTCCAGATCCTGATTTGCCACCAGTAGAAATTTCCGAGAAGTTCATAAAGAATATTAAGGCTACTTTGCCAGAGTTGCCTGAGGCAAGAATTAGTAGGATCGTGATGCAATATGGTATTGAGCGTGATGTTGCTGAAGTTTTGGCAAGTGATAAAGAGCTTGCGGATATATTTGAAGATGTTGCAAAGATTGTTGATGCTAAAATTGCGGCGTACTGGCTTAAGAATCAATTCAAGAAAATTTTGAATTTAAAAGGTTTAAGGGCTAAGGATGTTAAGGCTAAACCTGAAAAAATTGCAGAAGTTCTTTTACTTTATAAAAACGGTGATATAAATGAAATGGTTACTAAGCAATTGTTGCAACTAATCGTTGAGAACCCAAACATAGATCCTAAGACCTACGTAAAGGATAAGGGATTAGCAAAAATTACCGATGAGGATATGCTTAGAGAGGCTGTAAAGAAGATTATTATTGAAAATAAAAAAGCCGTTGAAGATTATTTGGCTGGTGAGAGAAAAGCAATAAATTATTTGGCTGGCAAAGTGATGCAAGCAACTAGGGGTAAAGCTGAGCCAAGAATTGTTATGAAATTGCTGCAAAAAGAGTTAGAAGCTTTAAAAACTTAAAATAAGCAAAGAATTATTTTGCAAGATCAGCTAAAATTTCATAAGCTTATTTCTAGCGGTTCTAAAGGATAAAGCAAGTAGTATAAAATAGGAAAAAGCTAGAAGACCTGAAACGATTGTTATCGCACTAGATGGTATAAAAAATCCCAAAAATCCAAAAATAAGAGTAATGCATAGAAGTATTGCTGTATATTGGAAATATCTTACTCTAAGTTTGCTAGAAAATCTTAAAAGCGAATATACGAGAAGTATCTGCGAAACTGCAAATATTAGAAGTGCTGTAGCTAAAAAAATTAGTGGAAATATGCCTAGATTCTCCACTGGGATTATGCTTCGAATAGTTTGGTTTGATAGCTTTGTGCCCATGAAAATTTGTCCTGCGGCAGTTTTCATAAAAATCCACGATATATAAGTTATAGCTAGTATCAACAGAAAGATTCCCAGAAATTGTAATATACCAGCGGCTTTTATTTTGTTATCCCCAAACAATTTGCCCAAGTTATACAGAGCAATTACTAAAAACACTACATAGATAAATGCGAGAAAGTAGGAAAGTCCTAGAAGTGCTGCAAAGGGGCTTAATATACCACAAATTCCAGCCCAAAAGCCATAGTCACATGCTTTTATAGCCTCATCTATAACCTCTTTTTTATTCATAGGCAGCCACCTTTAGCTAAGCTACTACCAGTAAAGGGATATCGAGACTTCCCATTTTTAATAGAAATTCGAAGTATTTAAATATTTTTCGCCCATCTACCTTACTATTCATGCTTATGCAGTATCACCTTAACTCTATCGGGGAAGTCCCCTTCCGAAAGGGAAGGGATGAGAACCGAAAAATATATACTTTTGGTATAAACAATACTGGTGAGGGGATGAGATAGCCCTGATAGCCTGTCGAGAGAACCTCTGCCACAGTAAGGCTGAAAGAGCCTGTGTAAGTTCTCTCTGTGAAGCGGAAGCCCCTTGCTATAGCGAGGGTAGTTCACCAATTAATAGATTCGCTACACCTCAGTATCATCCCTACCAAAATTATAATAGATATAGCAGGCTCCTTCCCTGGATACCATACAAGGGCCCTTCGGTGTTAAAGGTGTGCAAGCTTTAGCAAATAATTTGCAGTCTTTAGGCTTAGCCAATCCCTTTATTATTTTATCGCAAATACAACCCTTAGCTTTAGTTTCATATGTTAGTTCTATTGAGAACTCTCGCACAGCATCATACTTCGCATATTTCTCTTTAAGAATGGCTATTGACTTTCTAATTATGGGAAAACCTCTCCAAGCTCCATCTTTTCGATCAAAAACCTTATTCATCAATTTCAGGGCTTCTGGATTCCCCTGATCCCTAACAACCCTTGAATACTCATTTTCTATCTTGCTAACCCTCTGTCTGATTTGCATTAATATTTTGTAGATTGCTAATAAAACATCAATCGGTTCAAATCCTGCAACAACGCAGGGTTTATACTTAGCAACCTCCTCATATGCTTTAGCTCCAATGATGCTGCTAACGTGCCCAGGACATATAAATCCGTCTATCTTAATTTCTTCATCAAGCAAAGCAAGCATAGCGGGAGATATAAATCTATGGCTTGAGAATATGTAGAAATTTTTTGCATTATTCAAAACCTCATACGCCGTGCTTGGCATTGTGGTTTCAAAGCCTATAGCAAAATGCACAACAGGCTTTTCACTTTGCTTAGCAATATTAACAGCCTCATGAATAGAGTAAACAAGTCTTACATCGGCACCTTTAGCCTTAGCCTCCGCCAAACTCATTTTACTGCCTGGTACCCTAAACATGTCGCCAAATGTCGTTATCGTAACATCCTGCTCCAAAGCAAGCCTAATCATAGCGTCAATCTCGCTATCTGTAGTAACGCATACTGGGCAACCAGGTCCAGCAATAATTTCGATATTTTCAGAAAGCAATGACTCTAAGCCATATCGCACAAATGTATGGATGTGTGTCCCACAGACGCACATAATCCTGATACCATCCTTAAAATTAAGATCATTGATAGCTTTAACAATCTTTTCGGCAACTTTTTCTGATGTTAGAAAATTTTCAATCATTTTCTAATGCTTGGAACTGTCTCATAAAGTATTGATAGCATCGCTAAAAAGAAATAGAAGAAGACAACTATATCCACAATTCCCGTCTCAATTCCTGTAAGTGTAAATGAAAAGAGGATAGCATAAAATGCAAGATGGCATTCCCCATATTTCTTTTGATAGCTATAGCTAACACCAAGCATTAGCCCTAAAAGTAAGGCAAAAATTACTAGTGAATATACACCAAAGTCTGCGACCCATGGTCCAAGCAACGTTGATGTAGCTGTTACTCCCTTCCTAAATTCTACAATGTTTCCTATAAGTGTTCTGGGCCCAAGTTTTGGTCCAGGAATGGGTAGAACAGATGAAAAGGAAGATATGAGCACCGAGCCTCTATAAAGACCTTCAGGAAAACTTTCGATAGCGACCACATCATAAACGCTTAGCGTAGAGCTTATTCTAACTTTCAAAAATAAGATTAGCGCTATCACTATTAAGATTATTGCAAAAATGTCAAATATTGTTATAAATTTTTTTCTAAGTCCTATAACGCTACCAGATATTATAGCAACAAAAATCTCTGTTCTGAATCCTAACAGGCTTATAATTGCGCTGGCTATAACAAAAAATGCCAGAAATCTTTCTCTAACTTTCTCATGTACAGCAATTAAACATATACCAGGTATCAACAGAAAGGATAGGTAAGTTAACTTAACGTCCAGTAAAAACCTCAAGCTTCTGTTTAACATCGGTAGAAATCCAGATTTTAAAAGATTTAATGAGATAGCAATAATGGATACCAGAACAAAAAATAACGCCAGACCAATCTGCTGATCTTTTGGAATTCTTCTCTTTCTTTTTATTTTTCCTCCTACGCAAACTCCAGCAAATATTCCAAAAGCCAATGAAACATAGCCTATGATATAGCAAGCTAGCCCTATTGGAGACATTTCAGAATAGAAAAGGAGAAGAAGCATGCCAAAAAAAGGTATAATTGCTGGATGTGGGCAAAGGTGTATGACCTTTCCCTTCGATGTTACTCCAATAATTCTAGCTAGAAAATTAATTGCTTTGTTGATAGTAATTCTAACATAGCTTTCTTTAAAGCTTTTATAAAACATCAGTACTTAACGAAAGGTTCTTTAACAACCGCTACTCTCTTAACAAAGGGGTATTTTTTCACAATTTCCGATATTCTTAGTACTTCCTCATCACTCAACGTCCTATTTAGTACAAAAATTATTTTAGCATCTCTCAAAACAGCCTTGCTTGGAGCAATATAGTAATTTATTCCGCTTATGTTTTCAACATCAAATCTTCTGACACCAAGTATAATACCTCCTTCAAGAGTTTCTATGCTTGCAGAGGCTGAGTTCTTTTCGAGAAAATATAGAAATCTAGCATAACTTGTTGGTGTTTCCTGTGAGGAAATGTCTAGAAAAATCCTACCATCAAGAAAGCTGTATAAATAAGGCATGCTTATTTCTTTTGCCAAATCATCCAGCTTTGCTTTCAGGTTATGTATATCCTCCACCTCTAAATAGTCGATCCAAATCTTAATACTGGACCTCCCAATTGGTTTCAATATTATTTTTTTAGCTGCAAAGTCCTCCTTCGAAGCTAATCGTCCGCCTACTCTAATTCTAATGTCCCCTTGCTTTATTACTAGCGATGAGTAATAAGCATTAGTTACAATTCCCGAAACACTTCCAGGCTCCTTGTTATATATCCACTCACCCTCAATCTCAGCTTTTACTAGGAATCCCTGATTATCCAACGATTTATAAACGTATATTGCTTTGGTGATATCAGCTCCATCGAAAACCCACACATCTCTACTTAAATACTCAGAGATTCCCCTTTCAACCGCATATATTGCTAAAAATAAGAGAGTGGCTAGGATAAGCAAATCAAAAATGTTTATTCTAATTTTCCTCATCTTCATTCCACTCTCAGGTATTAAATTAATTTTGTGCTAAAATTTATAATGATTTCAAATAAGGAATGTGTGAATTTTAAGCTCTTAATATTTTTCCTATTTCTAGTAATTATACCCTACTCCATCATTAGAAGCGAATTAAATAACTTCGTTGAACTAAGCTTTGATAAAAACCTTGTAATCGTTGCAGATTACGGATTTAAGTGCTGCCCCCTAGTCTATGTTGGCAAGGTCTACAATCCTCTAATAATTGCAAACTTTGAAAACAAAAAATATAAAGATTATCTAAAAAGTGGAGACGAGAAGGATTTGGTTTTAATGCTTGCCCAGCTAAACTGGATTCTGAAAAATAGGAAGGAAAGAAAATATCGGGACTTTACTTACTGGATATGGGAGTGTAATTTTACTTGGCCATATCCTGAGTACGGCCTGCTGCAGAGGGGTTGGGTTTCTGGATTAGCGCAAATATCAATTGCAAATGCTTTCAATGACGCATACTTTATAACTAAAGATGAGTTTTATCTACAAGCAATAAATTACACTTTGTTGGCATTTAAAGTTCCGATTGAAAATGGTGGATTAAGATACGAGAAGCAAGGTTTTTTGTGGTATCCTGAATATTATCATAAAGGCCTAGCTGGTATCAAGGAACCTCCTTATGTGCTCAATGGTTTTATGTTTGTCGTCATAAATTTCTACAGAATTTGGGAGAGGCATAAAATAAATTTAGCTTTGGAGTTATTTGAGGAGGCTGAACCTTATATTGCTAAGAACTTGCAGATATATGATGGGGGAGATTGTTCTTATTACGATGCATTAGGAAACGTTGGAGGTCCTCGCTACAACACGTATACAAAGATTCATGTAAGTCTTCTGAATATCCTTTATAATATAACAGGAAGAGAAACTTATAGATACTATGCTGAAAAATGGAAGAATTGCTAGCTTTGCCTCTGTTGTGCTTTGCATGCTGCTACTTTATTACGAAAAAGTTGGCTATTTTTTTGAGGAAAAGGAATATTGTTGGCATAGACATTCATAAGGAAGATAAGCCAAAAATTGCTGAAATGGGCGGAATTGCTGTACTGCTCACCTTAATCCCTTCATTTCTAATCCTTTACATTTATTTTAACAACTCAAGCATTCTGGTTTGTATGCTTGCATACCTGATAACAAGTTTATTTGGGGCTTTAGATTACTTCCATACCTTCAAACCAGCTCAGAAAATTCTAATCTTGTTCTTAATAGGGCTTCTAATCTCCGCGTTTTTAAATTTTGACATTTTTGGCGCAATGATTTTTTCAATTATTTTTATGGTTTCATGCAACCTCACAAATATGCTTGCAGGTTTTAACGGCTTAGAAGTGGGGAACGGTTTAATAATCTTTATTTTTTTATCAATCCTTCTATTTATAAAAAATTTCACGGTTTTTGCCATTCTAGCATTAATCTATGCATCAACGCTGCTAGCATTTCTTTTTCATAACAAATATCCCGCAAAGGTATTTCCAGGGGATGTTGCGACATTGCCTATAGGCGCTTTATTTGTAACTATTGTATTTATTTGCAAAATACCCCTTGCCCTACTTTTCCTAGCACCCCAAGCATTTGACGCATTTCTAAAATTTATAAGCGCAGGCATAATATATAGAGAAAAGGGGAAACCAACGGTTT
Organism: Candidatus Undinarchaeota archaeon; assembly: GCA_964633445.1. GTDB lineage: Archaea > Undinarchaeota > CAZWFW01 > CAZWFW01 > CAZWFW01 > CAZWFW01. The sequence goes on from CAZWFW010000002.1 coordinate 16,560, forward strand.
TAAAAAATGGTATTCTATACCCTCCCAAGGGAGAATGGCTATCCCTACCAAGGCTTCTTTTGCATTTAAGACCAACAACAGAGCCTAAGCTTGTTCTAGAAATATGGATCATACAAATAATAACATGTCTTATCGCAACCTTAATAATAATATGAAAAGCTCAGAGAAGGAACTGATTTGGATAGATATAACAAACCTTCCCCATGTTCTTTTCTTCAAAGATTTTATTAAGAAGCATGCAAATGTTTTCGTAACAGCAAGAAAAATCGGTAATATTGAAAAACTGCTAGAGTTTTACGGAATTTCCTGCAAAATAGTGGGAAATCACGGAAATTCCCTGGAGGAAAAATTGATTTTTAGTGCAAGAAGAACTATAGATTTGGTCAACTTAATCAAGGGTAAAAATATAAAAGTAGCACTATCAAAAAGATCCGTTGAGCTAGCAAGAGTGGCTTTTGGATTGGGCATCCCCGTTGTTACTGTGATAGATAACGAATACTCAGAAAAGCAAAACAGACTCGTTTTACCACTAAGCGATATTGTTATAAAGCCCGTATTCACGTCAAAGGAGCTTCTGAGAAAGCAGGGTGCTAGAAACATTGTTGAATTTTACGGGCTATGCGAAGTTGCGCATATACTGAATATTAAGCCTAGAAAAATTGATGAGGATTACATATTAATTAGGCCAGAACCTTTTAGAGCTTCCTATTTTAAAGGGAAGTTACTTTGCAAAGATCTTATCTCAGCCCTGAGAGAAAAATTTGATGTAAAAATTTATGTCATTCCTAGATTTGACGAGAGCTATGAAGGCACAGTAGTGCCAAATACCTTAGATTCGATAAATTTACTGTATAACGCTAAAGTTTTTATTGGAGGTGGCGGTACAATGTGTAGGGAAGCTTGTTTGCTTGGCACTCCAACAATCTCCTTTTATCCTCAGGAATTGTTGGGTGTTGATAAATTTTTGATAGGAGAGGGATTGCTCCACCATATTACAGAACATAAAGAAATTTTATTGCTAATAGAGGAGTTGCTTGACAGAAAATCGGAGTTTAGAACAAAAGCTAACAGCCTCGTTAGGAAAATGGAGAATCCCTACGATGTTATTGAAAAATATACTAAAAAATATTTAAGTTAGGTTTTTCGCTCGGAAATTTTAATTACGAGAACACTCAATGTTATTGAGACAAAGATTGTTATAAATACAAGATTAACTATCATTTGCTTGCTTACTTCCTCTGGCAAGCTTAGTGTTAACGCCGCAGGAACTATACCCCTTGGTCCTATCAATGCTATCTTCAATTTTTCCTTTGAATCCAATTTTTCTGGAAGCAGCAGTAGCATGGTTATGATGGGTCTCACTAGAAGGGATAATACCAAAGCAACTAAAAGACCTTGAAAAACCATATTTTTTGAAGAGAATAACGAGGATTTAGCCTCAATACCAAGCAGAGTAAAGATTAAAACTGTCATTAAGATAGCTATTTCATCATCAAAGCTCTCTATGATTTTCTTAAAAGGCACCTCCGAATTTCCAATTATGAGTCCAGAGATGAATACAGCAAGAAATCCGCTTCCTCCAATTATTTCCGCTAGTGAATATGAGCCCAAAGCAATTCCCAACGAAAGCAATGGGGAATACTCCCTTTCCATTTCCTTTAAAAGCATTGGAAAAAGAAAACCCATAATAGCTCCTATAATAGCACCTTTTGCGGAAAGTCCCATAAATTCTATAAATGCCTCAAAAGTGGAAATTTGAGGAAGAGCGGCAGCATGCATTATTATGGCTACTAGTATGATTGTTATGGGATCGTTAATTACAGATTCTACTTCCAAAATCGTTGAGGTTCTTATATCCATTTTCATATCCTTAAATATGGAGAAAAGGCTTGCAGGATCGGTAGCTGCTATTATTATGGAAAAGAGCAGCGATAGCTCTATGCTAAAATGCAAAAATTTGTACATTATTAAAGTTTGTAGAGCTACACATAGAACTACACCGATTGTTGACAGTTTTACTGATGGTATGAGCACCTCCCTAAGAACAGACCAACTTATGTGAAATCCCGTATCAAAAAGAATAATTATTATTGAAAGCGTGGTTATGAGACTTACGAAATCTTCAGGTAATATCTCTCTAATTGGTCCAAGAACCAGTCCCAATACAAGTAGCAGCAATATTGAAGGTATCTTTAAATATCTTGCAATCTCTGAAAGACAAACTCCTAATATGGTAATCAAACAGAAAATCATAAGCAGGAGGTTGCTCTCCATACCATAAATTGATATATATGTTACCAAAAATAAGGTTGATTTTCATAGTGCAATAAAGTAGAATAATAATACCCTTAAAGTATTCATAATTTTTTAAGCATGAAAAGTATGCCCGAGTATATAGATCATCCTCTAATAAAACCCTTTACAATAGAGAGAAGACTTTATCAAGAACTTATATTAGCCACAGCTGTAAAAGGTAATACCCTTGTTGTTTTGCCAACTGGTTTGGGAAAGACAGCCATAGCAATAATGCTTTCTGCCTTGAGAATTGAAAAATACAATGGAAGGGTAATTTTTCTGGCACCTACGAAGCCCCTATGCATGCAGCACTGCTCAACCTTTCAAAAATCGCTTTTATTTTCAGCAAAGGAGTTTTCGGTTATTACTGGAGAAATTTCTCCTGAAAAAAGAAGAATAAGATACGGTAGCAGATTCATATTCACCACACCTCAAACATTACTTAACGATCTGCTTTCAAATAAAACAACTCTTAGCGATGTTTGCCTAATAATTTTTGATGAAGCGCACAGAGCGACTGGTAGGTATCCATATGTTATGCTAGCTAAGCTATATATGCAATCAGCTAAAAATCCGCTAATCTTAGCGTTAACAGCGTCACCGGGAGATAGCTCAGAAAAAATTGAGGAGATTAAGAAAAACTTATTCATCAAATATATTGAGGCAAGAGATGAGAAGAGTTTTGATGTGGGACCCTACATAAAGAGAAAGAAAATAAAATGGGTTCGTATCACACTTCCCCAAGAATTTAAGGAAGTGAAGAGGTGGCTTGAGGATATCTTGAGAGAACACCTAAGAACGGTAAAAAGTTTAGGAGCTATAGAATCTGCGAACTTAAAGGAAATCACAAAGAAGGATCTTCTAGACTTACAAAAGAATATCACAAAGGAGATAGCAACAAATAACGCAAATCGCGTAACATATTCTGCAATGGTACACGTAACAGCATGTTTAAAGATTTATCACGCTCTGGAGTTGCTTGAAACGCAGGGTGTCTCTGCTCTATGCAAATATCTTGAAAGATTAGAAAAGCAAAAATCTAAAGCTGTAAAGATGTTAGTGGAGGACGTTAAGTTTAGAAGCACAATGATAAAGGCGAGATATTTAAGTAAGAAAATGGAACATCCTAAGCTGGAAAAATTGAAGGAAATAGTTGAAAGCTATCTAAAACGAGATAAAGGTTCAAAAATAATAATTTTTTGCCAATATAGAGATTCCATAGATAGAATTATAGGAGAGCTAAAGAAGATTGAGAATGCAAAGCCAGTAAGATTCGTGGGACAAGCTACCCGCAATGATAGCAGGGGAATGAAGCAGAAGGAGCAACTTGAGATAATAAATAAATTTAGAGAGGGTATTTACAATATCCTAGTAGCAAGCTCCGTTGCTGAAGAGGGATTGGATATTCCTGAGGTTAACTTAGTAATATTCTATGAACCAGTTCCTTCGGCAATAAGGAGTATCCAACGCAAAGGTAGAACCGGTAGAATTGCTTCTGGAGACATAATAATACTTGTTACAAAGGAAACTAGAGATGAAGCTTATTATTGGTCTGCATATTATAAGGAAAGAAGAATGAAGGAAATACTTTCCCAAATAGCAGCATATTAGGATGATCGTTCAAAAAACATTGGGCTCCAGCGATAAAGTTGTTATTTACGCAGATACGAGGGAGATTTATTCTGGAGTTATTCAAGAGTTGTACAATCTAGGCGCAGAGATTAAGGTTAAAAAGCTGGATTTGGCTGATTATATCGTTTCACAGAGGATAGCAATAGAAAGGAAGGAGGCAAGAGATTTCGCTAAATCTGTGGTTGATAAAAGACTGTTTGAGCAGGTAACAAGGCTAAAGGATACATACGAATGTCCTATCCTAATAGTTGAGGGGAGAAACATCTATCAGAATCTGCATCCCAATGCTATTTTAGGTGCTCTTGCGGCTTTGATCTGCGATTTTAATCTATGCATAATTAGAACTGATAATTACATTGAAACTGCGAAGTTCATCTACATGCTTGCTAAGAGGGAGCAAAAAGAGGGTAAACAGGAAATTGCCATAAGAGCTAAGAAAAAGACTATGAGTCTATCAGAGCAACAAAGATTTATTGTTGAGGGTCTTCCTTATGTTTCAGCAACAATTGCAAGGCGATTGTTGAGGAAGTTTGGTAGCGTTAGAAGGGTTTTTAACGCAAGTGAAGCTGAACTTACTAACATTAGGGGTATCGGTAGAAGAAGGGCCAGGGAAATTATAAAAATTATTACCGCACCTTACAAGGATGAAAGCTGAGGCATTTTGCCCTTCGCATATCACAGGAATTTTCAAAATTTGCAAGCATAAGGATCCCCTAAAGCGTGGTTCTATTGGCGCTGGTATTTGCTTAAGAGAAGGATTGAGGACCAGAATTAAGGTAAAGAAAGGGGGGTACGGTATAGAAGTATTTTTTAACGGAAGGAAGATAATGGAAAAAATTACCCATCAGGTTCTTAAAGAAATTTTGGGGGAGAGAATAAAGATTTACAGAATAATTGTTAATCATGAATCGAAGGTCCCGTATGCTTCCGGTTTTGGTTTGTCAGCAGCCTACGCTATCAACACTTTACTCTGCTTAAACAGTATTTTTAATTTGGATCTAAGTAGGGAGAAAATTTGTCAGATCGCCCACAAAATAGAGTTAAGGAATAAAACAGGTTTGGGTGACGTTATTGCAGAATTAACTGGAGGTTTTGTAGTTAGAGAAAAGGAGGGAGCCTTACCATATGGAAAAGTTAGAAAAATTGAAGTCTCAGAGGATTTAAAAGTTGTTTGTGGTATATGGAGTAAAATAGAAACTAAGAGTATTATAACTCAGGGTCAGTGGAAATTAAGAATAAATGAAGCTGCTAATTCATTATTACCAGAGTTGATTAAGCATCCCTCACTTGAAAATTTTCTAAAATATGCAAGAAGATTCGCATTAAAAGTTAGGATAGGAAGAAATAACATTATAAGCTTTCTGAAAAAAAACAAGAACTTCTCACAAGTCATGATCGGAAATTGCGTATTCACAATTATTCCTGAAGATCTGATCGAGCATACTACAAATTTATTGAAGGATGCTGACTGCCCAGAAATTATAACTTCGGAGATAAGCAACGAAGGAGCAAGACTAGAATAGCTCACTGCAAAACTTATAAATAATTCCTTGCCGTCCTCAAAGCTCCAAATTTTGCTATGGGTAGCATTATTAAGTATTAACAATATAATAAAATAAAGTGCGGTCGTAGTCTAGTGGTAGGACGCCGGCCTCCCGAGCCGGAGACCCGGGTTCGAATCCCGGCGGCCGCATCAAATGAAAATCAGGATAAAAATAAAGCGCAAATATCTTTTCATAGCCGCAGTTTTGCTGGCAATTTTTGCAATATCATTGCTTTGCAAGCATTACAGAGCTGGAAGTACCGTATTCTTTGTAGATTACAGAGAAAATGCTGTTGTATATAAGGGTAAGGTGTTTCATTTCAGCGTTAGCTTAAAAGGGTATGATATTGTGCCTATGCATGGGAATGTTGATTTCCTACTTTCTAAAGACGTAAAAACTATTTACATTCTAGTTGATCCTTATGCACATGCAAAGGTTGCTATTGCAGCATTTGACATTTGGCGCGTTCTAACATTTCTTAATAAAACTAGTTATGTAGCCTATACAAAGCCTTATAAAAATGCCACAATACTGGTTTTAAGCTTAGAAAATGCCACAAAGGAGATGCCAATAATTTTCATTAATATAACTAATTCAACGGAAGTCGTTGCAAAGAATTATGCAACCATTATTAACGCTGAGAATCTTGATAAGCTTGATTCTGCAGTTGCAAAATTCTGTGTTGAGATTTTAAGAACCAGCCTTAAACTCTCTTAGATCTAGAATTATAGCTGGGACAAGATTCCTAAAAACTTCTTCCTTCAAATTAGCTTTTGTAGCATCTAAATAAGCAATAAATGGCTTACCGTCCTTGCTTTCCTTTAACCTCCAGAACCTCTTCAAATCACTTTTAATCAAATCCTCGTGATTCTCCTTCTTCAAACAATAATCGGTTATTGAGTAATTAACAAGTCTGATATTCCTCTTTATTTCCCTATCCTCTAGCTTTTCCTTAATTTTAAATTCGTAAACAAGAAAATCCTCAAAATCTTGCAAGCTTTGAATTTTTAAAATTATTAAGGGAACTAGATAGTAACTCGCTAAAAGCAAGCTTTTTAATGCCAAATTCTTAAATTTACTTTCGTATTTTCTTAGTTCAAGCTTCACAAAATTTAAATCCTCTTTCCAGAGATCCTTATGAATTCCAAGAGATCTGTATTTGAAATGTCGTTTAAGCCATTTTATCTCATTATCGCAACAAACTTCTCCCTTAAAGTAAACTATGCCTCTCAAATTTTTAACGAAATAAAAATCCTCAAGCAAACTAGAATCGCTATAGTCTTTTATCTTAATGCGGGGGGCCGGATTCGAACCGGCGAAGGCACTAAGCCACACGGTCTTAAGCCGTGCCCCTTTGACCACTCGGGCACCCCCGCACTATATGCATAAATAACTTAGTCATCTATTAAAATTATTATTCAACCTAAAACTATAGTACTTGCGTATGAGGGAAGAGGTTGTTAAGTGGTAAAACAACTGAGGTCTAAAAGCTGCCAAAAAGCTTTTAAATGAATTACATAAATTTTTAAGAGATTTCCAGACGCACATAGATCAGAAAGTTATGTCTTTAAGGCTTATATAGCTTAAAAACAAATGTTATCATAGATAGTGGACATGTCCAAGAATAATAGAGATATAAATATACACATAGAACCCGAACGCATACATATAGGAATCTTCTTTGACGTTAACGAACCCATTTTGGAGAAGGATTTCTTAAATTTATTAAAAGATAAGGGGTTTAAACTTATATATGAAATGGAACTGAAACCAGAGACTACCGGAGTAGGTATACTAATAGGAGTCCCAACAGTAGCTAGGAAGAGGGGTGTATGTGTCGATTATATAAAAGAAGAAGGAAAAATCATTATTGTTGGTTCTAAGTTTGATGATGTATTCTTAACTTTCAAAGAAATAAGAGAGATTCTAGAAAAAAATGAAATTCTTCAAGAGGCTAAGAGGTTTGAAATATTTACACAAGTTAAAGCAAAAGTTGGGAAAAAACCTATAAGTGCAATAAAATTAATATCGAAATCCGTAAGTCAGATTATTCCTAGAGATAGGTTATCTAAACTCGAGAAAATCCTAGGAGACGAGCTTATTCCAATGTGTATTAGATTCTGCCCAAAGAGAAAGAAAGATGCTGTAGAAAATATTAAAGAAAATAATTATTGGATAGACCTCTACGTTCTTCCCTATATTCTTAATACGAGATATTTATCAATTTGGTTAGTTTATAGAGATAAAAATGTTACAAAAATTGAAAACTTTGCTAAAGATTTAAGGAAAAGATTAGAAGATATAATAAAGGTTATTATTAAATAAGAATAGGTGATAGGTGCTTCGTATGATGTCAGTAGTTAGATTAAAAGGAGAGGAGGAGATTACGTCAAATATTCCTCTAAATAACACATTCAAAACTACAGCTACTACAAGTGCTGATATTTTCTATTTGTCTTATATCAAAAAGGAATTTTTAATTAGGTTTTATATATATAATTACATCAAAAAGGCATTTTTAATTAGAATTAAGGAGCTTAATGAAGTATGGGAAAAAATAAAGCTAGCAGAAGATGAGGCTGAGAAAATCAAAAAAATTATTAAGGAAAGAAGAAAAACATGGTATCAGTATTAATTGATACAGATGTTCTAATAGATGTTATGAGAAATAAAGAATTGCTTTGGGAGATGCAATTAAGAGGTTCTGCAATTTCCATAATAACGCTTTATGAATATTTGTTTGGAGAATGTTATATCGGAAAAGATATAAAAACTGTTAAAGAAAGTTTAGAGAAAATATTCCAAGTAATAGATCTAGATCAACAAATAATTTGCAAAGCGATAGAGATAGATGTTTATTTAACAAAAAATGGAGAAAAAATGTCAATCAGAGATTTAATTATAGGAGCAACAGCAATAGTTTATGATTTAATGTTAGTAACAAGAAATGTAGAACATTTTGAAAGATTGAAAAAATTTGGGCTAAAAATTGAGAGAAGCTAAGGTTTAAAAAACTTCTTTACATCTTTAGCAACATATTCAGGTAAGGTGCTTATAACTGGTTCCTCATGATACAACTCCATAAATCCTATGTCTGAGGAATAATTTGCCTTAAATGGGGGCCTTGAGCAGATTTTGGTTATGATAGCGAAATATTCTTTGTTTTCCTTGAGATCGCCTGAAAACATTGAAAAGTTGCAAGAGTTTACTCCAATGTCTGCATAGTAATACATAACGTTTGCAATTCCTTTTGCAATCACTTTTACATCACTTTCAGTAAGTTCAAAAAAATTGCTTGCTTCGCAAACACATAGAATCTCATGATTCCGCTTAGGCGCAAAGGTTGCTAGAAATGAAACACCATTTTTCTCATAGATAAACCTATTATCCTGCTCCCTTTCAATGCATACCAGCTCATCGAAGAAACTTTGCTTCTCATTTTTGTAAAATTCCTCAAGCTTGCAAAAAATTTTTATATATGCGTTGCTTGGCTTTTCATCAACAACTATTTGAAGATGGGGGTGTAAAATTGATGCTGCGGCAGGAGGCATAAAATTAAAATTTATGCTTGCAAACCTGGCTGAATCATCACTTTCATAAACCTTTTTTATGAATTCCATGCATGCAAAGAAGCAATTTATCCAATCATCATAGCTCATTTCTTTCAAATTAAAAACATGCTTCATTGCGCAGACAGCATGATATTTTGCAAAAGGAAATAAATTGGGAAAAAGCTTAGCATTATCTTTAACGATTCTACCTCCCTCAATTACATTATCTGGAAATTTTGGTGTGTATTTTTCAAATTCGCAAAATGGGCACTTCTTTACCTCAACTTCCAACTCCTTGCTTTCGGCTTGCTTCGGTCTCTTAGCCCTTTCAATATTTATTCTACACCATTCATTCGTTAAAGGATCCTGCCTTCTTTCAATTATAACTTCCCTTTCTGAAAAATCGTTTCTGGGGTCTAGGATTTTTGTTTTTATGATTTCCCTCCTAAATTCTATCATTTCTACTTCGCATTCTCTCAATCGCCAAGTTATGAGCCTTTATATAGTTATTAATCTGCACTCTCCAATCAAGCATCTCAACCAATTCCCTAGCTCTTAGCTTCATCTCAAGCCTTTCCTCGGGCCTGAGTTGCATATGCTCAAACATGATATTTGCGAGATCGTTGACAATCTCGTTTCTTGTCCTATTAACCATCTTAACAACTTTTATTGGAGATTTTAGAGGATCCTCTATATACCTCATTATAAATCTGCCAAATCCTGAAACATCAGTTGTTATAGCAACAGTTCTCAATGCAGCAGTTTCAAAAGGCGTATAGCCCCAGGGTTCGTAACGCGAGGGAAATACACCCATACTTGCTCCAACAACAAAATCCTGATAATCCATGCCAAGCAAACCATCCGTTGGGCTTAGGTAGCAAGGGTAGTAAATTACCTTAACCCTATCCTCAGGTTTATTTGTTAGTCCAGCCCTCCTCAAGTAATTTATTATCAAATCGTTGTTTTCATCGTAGTTTAGCTCAAACGCACATAATGGAGGATTCTTCCCCCTTAGTCTCGAGAAATAACGTGAAATAACTGTAATTTTTGCCTTAAAATCCCTACCAAGTAACTCCTCAAGCCTTATATCCTTATTTTGTAAAATCTTATCTATTATTTCATCCCTTATTTCCTTGAATTTCTCCTCAATAAGCGAGTCTAGGCGTTGATATTCAATTATTGCCCTTAAAACACTTTCCTTAGGACCTTTTATATTGCTTGGCACCAGGATAAATGCGAATATCTGCTTCGTGATACCCAAGTTGTATAGTCTCCTATTTAACTCAGCTAAGGCGTCGATAAATAAATCTATGCCCTTATTCCAAAACTCATATCTTCCCGAAGTGAAATAAATGAGGCTATCCGTTGTGTCAATCGGGTAATAAGGAGAGAAATAAGCCTCAAGAAAGTCATTGATCTTAGCTCTGTATTTTTCATGCAAATACGCTATGGCTCTCGGTGTTATGTACTCGTCAAAATCCAAAGCATTTGGCGTAACGATGTCCGCTTCCTTTTTAAGAAAATATATTGCTTCATCCTTTGTAACATCCGAAACTACTGTGAAAACATCTGCATATTTTGCAGAGCATTGCTCAAGCATGTGCTGGGCTTCTAAGCCATAGTAATATGCTTGAGTATCGTCAAAATAAACCCCCTTATTTAAGTTCTCATAAACCTCCGCAAGCAAATTCTCACCACGCTCCGATTTTGCTCTTCCTATACGTGTTGCGTGGGTAGTAAATACCAAACCAACTGGCAAATTCCTATATCTTAGGTAAAGCAATCCAGCACCTGATAGCCATTCATGAAAGTGCACAACTATTTTTCTATCTTTAAACCTCTCCAGCTTAAGTAGTTCCTCAATGAGTTTTCCTGCAGCAACTGCCCAAGCTACCGGTTCATCATAATCAAATCCTGCTCTCAGAGAATCAATTCCATATTTCTCCCAAAGAATCCTCTTTATCACATCTACATTCCTAGCTCGCAATGTCTCGAATTTCGTTTTATAGATTGCTTCTTTCTCCCTAAATTCGCATGCGTCAATCAAAATTAAGTTTGCATTATTTGCCACAAACCATCTACCATAGTAGCACTTTATTCCCTCCCTTTTCAATTTCTCAAAAACTGTTGAAAAGTCCTCAGGAGTCTCGCTTTCTATGAAATCGTTAAAATATGTTGAAGGGTTGAAAAACCCAAGAGCATAGTAGTTGTTTCCATAGACCTTCAGCATAGATCTTGCCTTTGATTTCAAAACCGTATAAATTCCACCTACCTTATTCCCGCATTCAAAGGAAACCTCGAAGCAGACATTGGCCTGAGGTTTTATCATAGTAAAACTTTGGTCAAATTTCTACATATTTTTTTATGAAGTTGAAGTACCATTTAGCTTCCTCCTTAGTTACTAAATGAAACTCGAAGGGATCTCCAAATTTAAAAATTAGCTCACTTAAAACCCTATATCTTAAATTTGTATCCTTAAATTCATCCGAAATGATAAGAAGGTCTATATCGCTTAAACCTATTGCATAGTTACCCTCAACAATGCTACCAAAGCATATAACCTTATATTCCTTTAGCAAATTTGACAAATATTCCTTAATTTCCTTACATAACTTCTTCCAATTTTCAAATGCATTCTTCCTTTTTTCATATCTTTCAATAAGAAAATTTAGATGACTCATACCCCAAAATTCTTTTTAAATTTTCTAGAAGCTTAAGCATTTCCTCAACCTCCTCAGCATAAAAATCTCTTGCGTGATATCTCGCTGTTATGTATACATCTATCAGCCTTGAAAGGTTAGCTTTATTATTTTCTATAAATTCTTCTATCTCATTTTCTTTTTCCTTCCAAATTTTTTTAAGCTCTTCAAGCAAAAATATTAAATCATGAGTTTTCGGGTACTCTCCAAGTAGTTCAAAAAGTTTTGCTTTTATAAGAAGTTGAACTGCTTGCTCTATGTGAAATAAAGCTAAATCATAGAAACCTTTCTCATAATCAGACTTTGCATCACTTTCAAACCTAAAAGCTCTTCTAATAAGAAATTCATACTCTTTCATTAAGAACAAAAATTAAATAAGAAAGAAAAGAGATTATTCGCAGGTAGTTATTTCTGGTGTCTCTTCTCCTGCAGCTACTTTCTCAACGTCTCCTGAGACAACAACACATGCTTTACCTGTTAGCTCATCCTTGTATGCTTCGTATCTTTGCAATATCCATGATGCAATTGCAGTACCTTGCCTGTCTGAACCTGCCACAACTATTGCAACCTTGCCTTCCTTAAATGCATCCTGAACCACTTCAATTACACCCTTGCCAGCACCTGGCTGTTCATTTGTTATGTTGTATGGTAGCTTACCAGCATTCATTAACTCAGCAACCAATGTGTTAACTACTGGACCACCTACCAAGATTAAGGCCTTGTCTTTGTCTGCATCAGTAACCTGTGTGTCAAGTTTTGCTACGATACCAGTTACCGGTACTGCTGTTACAGCATTTGGTACCTCAACCTTTGAAACCTTTATCTTCGTACCAGCAACTTCTACCTCTTCACCTTGTGCGGCTGTCTTTGTTGCTGTGCCAGGCTTACCTACTCTAAACTTAGCTTTTACTTGTTTGTTTGGAATTTCAAACTTAATTACATCATCTATAGCATTGTTGTTACTTGTTGAGATGCTAACAAACTTAATACCTCCATTTGTTATAAAGCCTTCCTCTTTTGAACTTGCATAATCTTTTGCTAATACTGTCGAGTCATAAGTTACGTTCTTAACATCACTGTCCGTCATATTTGACAAGCTATCATATGTAATTGTAATAACTTCTGAACTTGATCCTACAACATTCGCTTCATTAAGCGTTATAGTATTCGCATTGACATCTATAGTTATATTTGCAAGAATGTTATCCCCATATGCTATATCTATAGTCGTCTTGTTAACAGCAGTCCCAACTTTGCTTGTTAAATCTTCCTTGTACACTGTTATATTATTATCATTACCCACCTTCTCAATTTTGATATAAAGTTTTGCATATTTATCTGTTCCATAACTAAGTATCCTATCAGGTGATGAAAGTATTATTACTCTATCATTTGTAGCATCCTTACCAATGTCAACGTCATCGCTTGTTTCAATTGTTAATGTTGTTTTTGTAGGTTCTGTTAAACCAACGAAAGACACATCTACATAACTCAAAGGTCCTGCCAGGGTATCCCCTGCTATAAATTCTTCATCAGCATTTGCATTCTTGAGCTCAATTGCACTGAGTTTATCACCGCTAGCTGTTACATAAACTTTATAATTCTTGTCTAGCTCAAATTCTTCACCACTCTTCAAGGTAACTTTACCACCAACAACCTCTAAGTTTACCTTAACATCGTTACCTAAGCCTAAGAAAACATCAGTTGCCCTTACTGTACATTTACCACCAAAGAATGTCTTGCTACTACCTTCTGCTACAGTTCCTGATTCTACATTTCCGTTAGGATCTGTAACTGTAACCCATACTTTGTTACCTTGTGCATCAATGTTTTCAATCTTTACTGTGTAGCCACCTACAGGACCTACAACATCACCAACACCTAAATTATAGAACGCCTTTGTAATTCCTAATTCAACTTCCGATGTTGTACCATTTACTTTTAATATTTCATAAGTTTGTCCGACTAATTCAATCTTAGCACCCTTTCCTCCTGGAACTGCAGGATCAAAACTCAGCGTATATACATATTCACCTGAATTAATCTTTGATTCAACTCTATCACTATCTGTATCATATTTTAAATCCCTAACAGTTACTTGAATCCTTTCTTCATATGCATATTCATTACCATCTTTATCTTTAACCTTCCCTTGTTTTAGAATAGGAATCTCATAGCTTGTGTAGGGTCCAAAGGTTTCACTTGAGTCTCCAATAGCCATCTCAACGACTTGTCCCTGAGGAGCTGAAACTTCAAAAGTTACTTCCCCACCCTCAGCAGGCTTTACTGCCTTATTACCTAAGTCTGCCGCAATACCGATTGCTGAAACAACATCAGCAGTAGCAGCGCTTTCGCCAACAACAACCAGCGCATTTAACTGTCCATCCTGAATTACATAACTATAATAGTTCCCTAAATCTGCTGTGCCCTGGGCTATTGCTGGAACAACTCCCACTAAAGAAGACCCTAACATTGCCAAGGTTCCGAGGGCAGCACCCAACTTTTTCCATCTTGCGTTCATCCTATTTCACCCCACCTCAAGCATTTAATTTTTTTTCATTAATACTATATTTAGCTTTTGGTTTAAACTTATTTTTATTTTGCTATTGTGTTTTTGTGAAGTTTCTACTATAAAAAGCTTTACATGAATAAAGTTTTCCTAGCTTATAAAATCCTTGCAAATTTTTTATATAACTAGGTAGAGAATTGCCATCCTCACAACTACACCATAATGAACTTGCTTGAAGTATTTTGCATGCCTGGTTTCATCAACTTCTCTTGCTATTTCATCAACCCTAGGCAGAGGATGTAGAATTATCAACCCATCTTTAGCATCCTTTAGAATTTCTGGGGTAATTCTGTAAGAACCCTTAACAGCTTCGTATTCCTCAACATCAAGAAATCTCTCCCTCTGTATTCTCGTAACGTAAAGGACATCAACATCCCTTATAACATCCTTAATCTCGCAACACTCATCAATTTCAGCGCCAAAAACTTCCTTAAGCTCCTCAACAATATCACATGGCATTTTCAGTTGAGGGGGTGAAACTAAGTATAGTTTTGCGTCAAGCATTGCTAAGGCATATGCTAAGGAGTGTGCAGTTCTTGCATGCTTCAGATCCCCAACTATAGCAACACTTATATCCTCGATTCTACCAAGCTCCTTCTTTATAGTATATAAATCAAGCAGGGTTTGCGTGGGGTGCTGATTTGAGCCATCTCCAGCGTTAATTACTGGTATATCAGCAACTTCCGCAGCAAGCCTCGCAGCACCTTCCTTGCTATGCCTTATCGCTATAACATCGGCATAATTCTGAACAACCCTAATAGTATCAGCTAAATCCTCACCTTTCTCCAGAGAACTTTCAGCCGCAGTTAGATTTATGCAATCACCACCAAGTTTCTTCATGGCAACCTCAAAACTCAGCCTTGTTCTCGTACTTGGTTCAAAAAATAAATTCGCAAGAATTTTGCCGGAAAGAATATCAAGCCTACCTCTCCTTTCAAGCTTCTTCTCCATGCCTGCAGCAACTTCAAGAATATAATCTATTTCCCTCTTTGTGAAATCCCTGATTGAAATTATGTCCCTGCCCTTGAGATCCATCTTCAAAAATTAATAGAAAAATATTCTTAAATTTTTAGTTCTTAAAACAAAAAAGTTCATTCAAATTTTCTCGCAAAAATTATGTAGCCAGTATGCCCGAGCATCCTAGTTTTTGGTCTTGTACAATTTACTTTAACCTCATACTCACGCAACAAGCACTCAACAACCTTTATTTCAATGAAATTCTCATCTTTAAGCCTCCTAACAACTTCCTTAACTTTTTCAATGCATGGGCAATAAATAACGATAAAACCAGCTGGTTTCAGCGCTTGCTTAGCCAACTTTATAATTTTTTCTGGTGTATCCAAATCAATGGTTATAACATCCACACCCTTTTCCTCAATTCCCTCGCAAACATCTTTTAACTTCAAAACAACATTTTTAGCATTGGCGTTCTCAAAATTCTTCTTTGCAACATCATAAAACTCCTTCCTCCTTTCATAAGTGTAAACCTTCTTAGCAATGTTTGAAAGGAATAGTGCCAATGCCCCTGAACCCGTGCCAGCATCAACAACAGCATCCTCTTTTCCTATGCCTGCTAAGGCAGCAATTACTCCCGCATCCTTGGGCATAATTATTTGGGGCTTCCTTATCATTTTCTCGATAAAATCGATTCTTCTTGGCTTAGCAATCAGAAATTTTTCGCCTTTATGTGTAGTAACAAAGCTCCCGTAATCTTTGCCAATGATATCGTCAAAATTTATGATACCGAGATCGGTGCAAAACTTCTTTCCTTTTTCAACCTTAACTAAATATTTTCTTTTAGGATTAAGCAACAAAACCCTATCGCCTTCCCTAACTTTCATAAAAGTTAAATTGAAGTATCTTCATTTATTGTTTATGATAAAAGTGAAAGCTATCTACGAAAATGGTATTTTAAACCTGAAAGAAAATTAAAAATATCAGAAAAAAGTAGAATTACAACTATTATTAAAAGAAGATTCGCAGATTTATTGGATGAGATAGGGGAACCAGAGGCAAAGGGATATGTTGATAACGTTTTAAAAGATGTTAGAAAGAAGAGAATGTAATATCTATTTTTGTTAGAGAGCTTGAAGGTTCAAATATTAGGAACTTCTTAATTTCCTCTCAATAACCTCCCCATTTGGCTTTAACTCTGAAAATATTTGAGCCTCAAAAATATAAACATTTGTAGTATCATCAAGCCATTCGTCAGGCATTAAACCAGCTTTAAGGCAGGTATTTGCCAAAAATTCCTCAACATTCCAATTGTACTCAACAGCAACCTGAGGCAAAAGCAAACCTCTGAATAATCCCCTCTCAACAATTAAACCATGTCTACCAATTTCTATGAATTTATGGTATTCATTGGGTTTACACTTCAGTAATTCTGGCTTTGTTAGTACACTTACCTCAACAACTAACTTATCTAGCTCCTCAATCGTTACTGGAGAGAATCTTGGGTCGCGTGTAGCTGCAGAAATTGCCGAATCAATTAAGGCTTCAATTAATGGCTTAATGGGCTCGGGATAGCCTATACAACCCCTCAATTCCTTCCCTGGATAAGTCTCCAAGGTTACAAAAACACCTCTTTCCTCGTTAAACTTAGCAGGGTAATTTTTTGGCTTATACTTTTCCCTCCTTGCTAAATAAACTTCTATAGCCTTTCTAGCAATTTTTACCAATAATTTCCCCTCATCTAAATTAAATTTATTCATTTTAACAAATCATTAGTACTTTAACATTAACATTCTATTCTCTTTAAAAGCTTCGCTTCTCTCCAGAAGAAGTTTCCTATCTCATAAATTATTAGTGAGCATGTTTTACGTTGCCTAGCTATTTCAAGTCTATCCCTTCTTGCTAAATCTGAAATAGCTGATGTATCAAAATCATCTGACTCCATCTTCTCTAATAACATTTACAAAATCATCTTCGGGTATTTTTGCAAAATTTTTCAACATTTCCTAATCTAACTTTTAACTCCTCGGACTTTTTATCCTTTATTTTATTTTTTAAACTTTCAATTAAAACTCCTTTTCCTTACTTAATACAGAATTTTTCAATCTTTTTGCCTTTGTTAGAATTCTTTCAAGCTTATTTTGCTTGACTTTACATCAATTTTTAAAATGCAAACCCCTAAGCACATCATATTTAGATTTTGGCATAATTATTCTGAACAAAAAATCCAGTACCGTCAGTTATAGCTACTTCCGTTTTTCTTTTAACAATTCAATTATCCTTTTAATGTCTAGTACCTCAACCTTCTCA
>CAZWFW010000002.1:34213-51363 GCA_964633445.1 Candidatus Undinarchaeota archaeon
TTTTTCTTTTAACAATTCAATTATCCTTTTAATGTCTAGTACCTCAACCTTCTCAGGCATATATTCTAAGCATTTCTCATCGGGAACTATTAAAAAACTTCTTTTGAAATTTTCTAATTTCTCTTCAATTTTTAAAATTTCCTTTTTTGAAATAAATTTCTTCCATTTAACCTCTGCCACAACTTCTATTTCCTTAAATTTTAACAGCGCAATATCAATTTCAAGGTCTGGTCCAACTACCTTCTCTGGGATTAAATCGAAAATTTTTGAGAGTAAATTTCTGAAAAAGTGCTCAACATGTAAGGGTATTTTTTCTTTAACAACACTTGCTATAAATTCTTTTGGAACATCTCTTTCCGCATAGCCATATTTTGCATTTAAATAAAAATGTAGATCAAGCAAAGGGGAAACATGATAGAATTTTGCTCTTTTCTTCCCATAAATCTTTATTTTTTCAATTATTCCCATTTCAGTTAAGTCCTTCAGATATTTTTGCACATAGGAAGCATTCACCCTTTCCCCAAAAATTTTGCTCAGTTCGCTAGCAATTTCCCCAGATTCATTTTTACCACTTGCAATTGCTTCCAGAACAACTAAATATCTGCTAGTTAGTTCTTTTTCCTCCTCACTGAATATCTCCCAAATTAGTCTCTCGATAATGTCTTTATTCTCAAAGAGAAAGTTTGTTATCAAATTTCCCACATTTCCTTTATATCTTCTTATTAAAATTGGTTCCCTTAAATAAACACAAGCCTCTACAAGCTCTCTCGCTTCTTTTATCCTTCCAGATAATTCCATTAACATATCTCTTTCATCTATCAATCCCATCCTAAAGTGATCAAATAATCCTAAAGTTGGATTTCCCTTAAGTTTTTCTTTTGCTCTCCAAAGAGTTGATGTTACTAAAATTATCTTCATTCTCTCATCCAACATCTGCAGGAAATCTAAGAAATCATTAGGTAACCTGTGGAATTCGTCAATTACAAACAACCTCTCTTTTTCCCTTTTCATCCTATCCTTTAAAACTTCGTAGCTTACTTCGTTAAAATTTTCGTCAAAAATCCTCCCATCCCTAGTTACTAAATAATATTCGTCCCATTTCAAAAATTTTTTTACGAAAAATGTCTTTCCAGTTTTTCTCCTACCATAAATTATTACCCAACTTCCCAGACTCCTAAACCTCTTCAGGTCATAACCCCTTTTTATAATTATACCCATTAATTTTAAACTGATAAGTATAATATTTTAAAATTTCTTTTTGACTCCTTCAGAATTTTCCCTTTCAGAAATTTTTATCTTAACATATACTTCCTGTAGCCTAATCCTTAATGGAATAGGACGGTGTGCTGGCCTGTGACTCTCAAAGCTTTCACATTGGAGGTCACTTACAATACCCAGGAAGATCACCCGTGTTCTTTTAAAATTTCTTTAGCTCCAAGATCTAGCTTTGATAAATTCCATTTTACTCGAGATATCCTTCAGATTCTTAAGCATGCATCTCTACTATAAAAATTCCCATAATTTTTATTTCACTAAGTTGTAATTATAATCTATGCTTGAAAAATACAGAAAGATCTTGGAAAAATTTAAAGATTTGGATGCAAAGGTAATAGTTTTTGGATCTGTTGCTAGGGGAGACTCTAGAATTGATTCTGATATTGATATTGCAATTGTAACTGATAAAAAAGAAGTTAAGGAAATCGCAGAAAGTTTAGCGGATGATATTTTATTCAAATTCAATAAGGTTGTTTCAATAACTTATTTCAGTGAAAAGGAGTTTGAAAAGGAAAAGGATCCTCTGATAAAAGTTATAAAAAAAGAGGGAGTTGTTATAAATGATGGAAAAGGAAGCTAGGGAAATTTTTAATGAGGAAATTAAATTAGCAAAAGAAAGGCTAGAAACTGCAAAGCTCTTGTTGGAGCACAGGAAAGTCAGAGATGCTATAAATAGGGCTTACTATGCAATGTTTAACGCCGCAAGAGCTTTACTAAGACTTCTGGGGATAGAGGTCAAATCGCATGAGGGTTTGATTACAGAATTTGGTTTGCATATCATAAACAAAGGTATGATGGATAGAAAATATGGGAGGATGCTTAGAATAGCTTTTGAAGCTAGGAGTTCCAGTGACTATCGAATTGGAGCAGTTTTTGATGAGGAGGAGGCTGATAATTTAATTAAAATGGCTGAAGACTTTATTAAAGAGGTTGAAAAAGTTGCAAGAAGTTCAAATTTACTTTAGCGAGATTCTATAAACTTTTTCCTCCTTTAAAGTCTCAAATTTTGGTATATTTATGCTTACCGTTCTCTCCTCAAGGTGGTTTGAGGAATAAGTAGTAGCATTTAACCACCTTAAGGGGTTCTCCCGTTCCGTCTGGCTTTATGAGCCAGACTTCATCAGGGAGCGTTCGGGGGGAACGGAACTCCCCACATTTTCAACCTCTAAATATTCCTAACCGATTTGTGTTAATATTTTTTAAATTTCTTTCAGAAATTTCTCCACAATTTCCCCTTCAGAAACTTTTATATCATATTCCCTTTTAAAATACCCTAGAATATTTCTGATATCCCTTTCAAGCAACTCTTTAGCTGCAGGATTCTCTATACTTACAGCCTGCGGCCAATCAATGTAATACAAGTCACCTTCGTAAACAAGAATATTGAATTCGCTTAAATCACCATGTATTATCCCTCTGTTAATAAATTCTCTATAATCCTCAAGTATTATGTTAAGAGCATCCTTGGGGTTCTTCAAATCAACCTCGCTTAACTCAGGGGCTGGTAAGCCATCCTTGCCAATTAAATTCATTAGCAAACCATGCTTAATCCTTGCATAGACCTTAGGAACATTAAGACCTTTAAGCGCATTAAGAATTCTATATTCATTTTCAGCCCTTCTCCTAGGAATCTCCACCTCCTCATAATGGACCTCTCTACTTATAGCTGCAAATGCTGCAGATTTCTTTATATCTTTAAAAGGAGCGCCATAAAATCTATGGAATTTCGCAATTCTCCATTCATTGTTTTTAATTGCGCTATAAAGAAAAGATTCCTTGCCTGTACCGACTTCACTGCAAATTCTATCAATATAACCCCCCTTAATCAGTTCCCAAAGAACCAAATGATCGAAACCTTTGGACGTAATCCTTATCATATACTGATTTGACTGTCTAGAATATCTAAATTTGATTAGCTCATATTTTTCCAAAAAATCTAATTTCTTTGCAAGAAAGCTCTCTTTATATCTTTTCTGAAGAATCTTTAGCAAGACACCTTCGGGTACCCACAAATACCTCATTCTTAGTCTTTCTAAGGCTTCAAGTATTTCTACGCAGTAACTGTCTAAGCCTATCATTAATACTTAATTTTAACATAAAGAAGGGGCTTCGAATACTTTTGGTAAGTTTAAAGGTTATCGAACCTAATTTTGTGAATATATTCTATAAGTAGTTCAACTAATGTTTCAAAAACTTCTCGCAAAGAAGTTAAAAATAAAAACAATTATAATATTTACTAATGCTGAAGAAATCTCCCTGGTTGTTACATTTTGATGCCGGCGGATGCAACGGATGTAGCATTGAGGTAAAGGCGTTAGCGACACCCAGATATGATATTGAAAGATTCGGATGTCTGTTTAAACCGTGCCCTAGACATGCTGATATTCTAATTGTTACCGGTATAGTTACGAGGCAAGCTAAGGAAAGATTAATAAGGATATATGAACAAATGCCTAGACCGAAAAAAGTTATAGCTGTCGGTACATGCGCGATATCTGGAGGTATATTCAGAAACTCGTATAACTTCGCAGGGCCTGTGGATAAGATAATTCCAGTAGATTGCTATGTTTACGGCTGCCCACCCAAACCTGAAGCGATAATTAAGGCTGTATTGAAAATTCTCAAGTAATTTTATGATTTCCTCAAGGGATAACCCTCATTGCTTCCCCAGTCATCTGGTAAAAACAATTTCTCCAATTTAGGGTGGTTTCTAAATTTTATGCCGAATAAATCGTGAATTTCCCTCTCATAAAATGCAGCACTTGGAAAAATGCTGCTTATACTATCTATATCTTCACCTTTATTTAATAGAACGCAATAATTCAAAATTTTTCCCTTATGGAAAAAGTGGTAGACTATTTCAAAAAAACCTCCATGATCTACACAAGTTACAGTAATCAACCTGCACCTTCCCTTTACTTTTTCAACTTCTTTCAGCAGGCTCCCCCTAGCAATTTTTTTAATTTTTATTTCCATTAGTTAATATTAGTTCGCTGGTTATTAAAGAAAGGTATAGAATTTGGGAATTTCAACCTGAGTCAAAGTTGAATTTTCAATTTGTGGAATTTGGGGTTTTGAAGTTTTGCAGCTGCTAGAGAATCTTATTATCAATCTGCTTTATCATTCTCCAAGATATTTGTAGCATTAAATTTCGCCAAGCATTGCAAAAATGGTGTTGTTCTCTCCCATACACATGTATTGTTAATGCATCTGCACTCCGTTAATTTAAAGCAAAAGTAATATTCGCGATATTCGCAGGGCGTATAGTATACCTTATTGCTACAAATTTCCTTGTTGCATCCTGAAGCAACGCAATCCTCATCACTTACGCATTGCCAGGAGGGATGCAGAAGTTTTGGTTTAAGTATCGAAATAAATTTTATTGCAACCCAAAGGCCAAGAAGCAGTAAGAGGAGGACCAGTAACCTAGAGCTCATAATTTAAAAATTTAGCTTTTAATCTTATAAAGGCTGCTTATTCGGTAATGAAAAGTTTAAAAAACTAATAATTGCTGATGCATAGTTCAAAATTTAGCTTTGATCTTTTATTTTAATTTTACAAATAAATTTTATGATAAAGATAGGAATAATCGGTGGTCCTAACAAAGGTAAGACTACGTTTTTTGTAGCTGCTACTCTTAAGAATGCAAAAATTGCTAATTATCCATTCACAACCATAGAGCCTAACAGAGGTATAGCATATGCTTGTGTAGAATGTGTTTGTAGGGAATTTGGCGTGAAATGCGAGCCCAAAAATTCTATCTGCGTGAATGGCATGCGTTTATTGCCAGTTGAAATAATAGACGTTGCTGGATTGGTACCAGGCGCACATGAAGGTAGAGGAATGGGTAACAAATTTTTAGATGACCTAAGGCAAGCATCAGTACTAATAAATGTGATAGATATTTCCGGAGAAACTAACGAGCAAGGTGAATTGGTAGATGGTTACAATCCTGTCAATGATGTGATTTTTGTTGAAAAGGAGATAGATAAATGGTTCTTCAGTATTATCAATAGGCAAATCGAGAAGCTTAAAAGAAAAATTATTTTTGAAAAGAAAAACCCTATCAGAGAGCTTGCACAGTCATTTTCTGGGCTTGGCGTAACTGAGGAGAATGTGAGAGAAGCACTTAACAAAAACCCTATAGAGGAATGGGATACCGAGGAGGTTGAACAGTTTGCTAAAACACTTAGAAAAATATCGAAGCCTATAATCATCGCCGCGAACAAGGTTGATAAGAATAGTTCCGAGAGAAACTTAAAGAAAGTTAAGAAGGAATTAAGCAATAGAGTTATAGTTCCAACCTCCGCTGAAGCCGAATTAGCGCTAAGAAAAGCTCATAACGCGGGATTAATAGAATATTATCCTTGGAATGGGTTTAGGATACTTAAAGATTTAAACGATAAGCAAAAACGAGCGTTGGAAATCATAAAAAAGATTTTTGAAAAATTTGGAGGAACCGGCGTTCAGGAATGTATAAATAGGGCAATATTTGATGTTTTGAAGTGCATAGTTGTATTTCCCGTAGCGAATGAGAGGAAGCTTTGCGATACACACGGTAATGTTTTGCCAGATGCTCTTCTAATTAAGGAAGGGCTTACCGTTAGGGATTTAGCATACAAAATACATAGCGATATTGGTAAAAAATTTATTTCAGCAGTAGATGTTAGAACTGGTAAATTCTTGGCAGAGGATTACAAACTTAAGCACAGAGATGTTGTAAAAATTTTGGCTTCTTAAGTAACATCAAACTCCTGCAAAATATTCCTTTTTGAGATTGTGGTTTAACTGATCTCACAACAATTGAAATAGTAATAAGAAGCTTGGAAATCTTTTTATGTTTAAACCACAAAAACAGTCCTTTGAGAAAGTTGTCAAAATAAATTAATATACTTCTAAAATGTATTTAAGATGCACAAAGGAATAGGAATAGTTTGCGGAGAATCCTCAATATCAACTCTGCAATTTTCGGTAGATCCTAATAGCATTCCCAAGTTCGGAGAATTTGTTGTAACTAAAAACAGGGACGGAGAATGGATACTTTGCGTAGTAAGTGATATGATCAACACAAATCCTCTGGCAGATGAGGTGTCCTTCAATTCCCTCTCAAAGGCTTTTAAAAGATACGCCAAAACCTTTATGGAGAGGGGTGACGTTTTAATTGCTAAAGCTAAAATACTAGGAATTATTGAGGAAAAGAACGGTAAAATTGATGTTAAACCAAATAGAGTTCCCGTTAAACCTGGAGAATTCGTATATTTGGCTGAGGATGATACTCTTAGAAAGATTTTTTCTAAAGAGGCAAAGCATGTTGAGATCGGCACATTGCTAACAAGAGAAAGCATTCCAGTAACACTTGATTTGCATAATCTAGCTACAAGACATTTTGCAATACTAGCAGTTACGGGGGCTGGCAAATCAAATACAGTTGCCGTAATAACGCAAGAGATCGTTAACAAGATTGGTGGAACTGTAATAATAGTTGATCCACATGGCGAATATCAAAACCTCTCCTTTAACGGGAAAGGCAATAAGGTTAAAGTCATTCCTACAAAAATCAGACCCGAAAATCTTAGCCCTGCTGAGCTTGCATCTTTGCTAAAAATTCCTGAACAGGCTATTTTGCAAAGTTATTTTCTAGAAATCGTATATGAAACTATCAAACATGAAAATCCAGACGTATGTGGAGTTGACTTCATAAAAGCCATCTACAATAAAATTGTTAGCTGGATTGACGCTAAAGGTAGTATTGAATACTATGATGCCCTAGGTACAAAAAGAAGAAGAAAAATTGATAGTAGAGATTTGAATTCCCTGATTAGGGTTCAGGATCAGATTATAACACTTTTGAGAAGGTATGCTAGCATTCTTTCTGAGATAGATATTCTAAGCGAAATTAAGGAAGGCTACGCCAATATTTTGAGCT
The DNA here is from genome assembly GCA_964633445.1 of Candidatus Undinarchaeota archaeon. Taxonomy (GTDB): domain Archaea; phylum Undinarchaeota; class CAZWFW01; order CAZWFW01; family CAZWFW01; genus CAZWFW01. The sequence continues at coordinate 41,415 of CAZWFW010000002.1, forward strand.
TAAGTGGACTTGAAGAGGAGCAAATGATAGCAATAGTGGCATATATGCTAAGAAAAATTTTAACAACAAGGATAAAGTACAAAAGTGGAAGTTCTGAGGAGAAGAGATTTATAGAGAAGATGTATCCAGCATTAACGAAACCGGTTCTAATAATAATAGAGGAGGCTCATATATTTACACCAAGAGATAGCAAAAATGAAGCATCCTTCTGGATAAGCAAGATAGCCAGAGAAGGAAGAAAGTTTGGTGTGGGACTCGGAGTGGTAAGTCAAAGACCGAAAAAACTCGATGGGGATGTACTAAGCCAGTGTAACACAAAAATAATTTTAAGGCTTCTCGAGCCGACCGATCAGAGATATGTTCAGCAAGCAAGCGAACAATTAAGCGAGGATTTACTCAAAGACATCGCTGCCTTGGGTGTTGGTGAGGCTATAATAGTTGGATCCGCAATTAAACTGCCTGTTGCTGTAAGAATAAAGAAATTTGAAGGTGAATATGGTGGAGAAGATTTAAATATATACGAAGAGTGGTCTATGAAAAGGGAACCAAAGTTTGATATAGAGGATATAGTATGAGCGTGAAATTTGCGCATATAGCGGATGCACATTTAGGGTATGAGCAGTATCATTGGAGCTGGAGAGTTGATGATTTCAAACGAGTTTTTGAGGAGGCAATACAAAAAGCTGTCAAAGAAAAGGTAGATTTTATATTAATTGCTGGGGATCTGTTTCAAAAAAGCAATCCCGCACCCCAAATCATAAAAGACGTTATAGAAGTCCTTACAATACCAAAAAAAGAGGGTATTCCGATATTTGCGATTGAAGGTAATCACGATAAAACAATAAGAGATGTTTCAATTTATGATGTTTTAGAGTCCTTAGGCTTAATATATACCGTTGGCTTAAAGAAGGCGAGAGTTGAGAGTAAGTATCAGGAAAGTATAAAAATATCTAGCAATTGGTATCTCGTGAAGGGTATATTTAGGGATATCGAAATTTTCGGTATAAAATACATGACGAGAGCCTATCTCGAGAAGTTTCTACCATATCTGGGTGGGAATGGGAATAGTATTCTCATGCTACATCAGAGCATAAAAGAAATTGCAGATGTATCCAACATTCAGGGATACGAGCTTTCCTTAAGTGAATTGCCGAAAAATCATCTTTATTACGCTTTGGGTCACATCCACAGGTTTTGCATGCGAGAGGTAGATGGTGCCCCCTTAGTTTATCCAGGTTCGCTTGAAAGGTATGATTCCAAGGAATACTCCAAAAGAGTAGTATATGATAGCGAACTAGCTATTGGCGAGGGTCAAAGGAAAGGTTTTATCATTGCAAATGACTTCAAACCAAAATTTGTTGGTGTTGGAGCAAGAGACCTCATTGATATAATCATAAAGGCGGATAATTTTGAGGAGGCAATGAAAAAAATAGAGTGTGCTACTAGACATGTCAATTCTCAAAGTATAGTGAAGATGAAAGTTATTAGCAGAGCTACAATAAATTATTCTTTAGTCGAAGAAAAGTTGAGATCAAAGGGGATAAAAAATATCTGCTCCGTAACTTTTGAAATTCCAGATAGAGAAGGAGGGATGCCTGAAATCAAAAATGTATACGATTTCCTTGAAGACGATTTCGAGATAAAACTTTTTAACGAGCTTAAAGAGAAGGAAATGAGCGATGCAAATTTAAGGAATATTGTTAACTTTATAAAAACTCGCTTCGATATGCATGATATCAAACCCCTAAAAGAGGAGGAGCCCGTTGAGGCAGGCAAAATTAAAATGAAGGGTACACTAAATCTTCTACAATTCCTGAAGAAGAATGTTCCTAATAAGGAGACTTGAGGTGGAGAATTTTAAATCACATAGAAACTCAAAAGTCCACCTTAGCAGAGGCATAAACCTAATTGTAGGCAGAAACGGTGCTGGTAAGACATCCTTGCTAGAAGCTATACTTGTAGCGTTATATTGGCCAGAGCAATCGATTATTAACCAGTATACGAAAAATTATCTGACAAGAGAAAATACTCCAGGATACAGAATAAAACTGGAGTTTGAATTAAATGGCAGAACATATGAGATTTTTAGGGATAGTGCCAGAGGATACTGTTATTTGAAAGAAAATGGTAAGCTGTTAGCGAGTTACGATAGGGATAGTAAGATAGCTAGATGGGTCAGAAGTTGGCTTGGTCCACCGCAGATTTTTATGAACGCCGCTTTTATAAGACAGGGAGAAATTGATGAGATTCTGAAAGATGATGACTCCAGAGAAAAAATCTTAAGGAAGATAACAGGAATTGAGGATATCGAGCTAGCTATAAAGAATCTTTCAGAAGTTATAAAATGCTTCAATTCTGAGAGAGAATCCTTGGAGAGAATGATAAGTATGAGCGCCGATTCTGAGGAGAGGCTAAGAAGTGTGAAAGATGATATAAAAAAATTGGAAATGCAGATTTCCGAAAAAGAAAGTTCACTTGAAAACGCTAAACGGTTACTATCGCATGTGGAGGAGAGATTAAAATATTTCGATGAATTGCATAAGGAAATTTGCGAGATGGAGGGCAAAAAAATTGAAGTAGAAAAAGAAAAAGACAAAACATCCGAAATTATTAAAACTATGGAGAACAGCCTAGAAGCTATCGATAAGGAAATAAGCAGCTTAACTATGAAATTGTCAAGAAGAAGCTCCCTTAAAGAGGAAATTGATAGATACATAAAGCTAAAAGAAATCTACAGCAAAGTATTTCCAGAAATTTCACAACTTAACGTTAAAATCGCTGAGTTAACATCGCAAAAAAATGTTCTTTCGAAAAAAATTTCTGAAGTTGAGGAAGTGGAGAAGGAGTTGGAAAAATGCAGGAAAAATTTAGAATTACTTGAAGATGAGCTCAAAAATTTAAAAGAAAAGGAAGATTTTTGGAAGGATATCGAGATAAAGCTTGAGAAAAAGAGGGAATGTGAGAGCATTCTGGCTCAAAAAAACCTACGCATCGAAGATGTAAATAAGTTATATGACGGACTGGTTCAAGCAAAAATCGAAAAAGAGAACATTCTCAAGGAAATCTCTAAATTTGAGGGTAAAAAAGAAAGATTGCTTGAGAGAAAGAAAAATTTATTAGAGGCAATAGAAAAACTGAAACAGGCTAAGGAGAGGTGTCCTGTATGTGAAAGTAAGCTAACTAAGGAGAGAAAGGAAAGATTGCTGAAAAATTATGAGGAGGATATAGCAAAAATAGAAGAGGAGGCAAAACAAATTAACAGCGATATTCTGTCACTAAAAAATTCATTAAAGAGTTTGGAATTGCTAATAAAAAAAGACTCCGAAATCATCATGCTTAAAAATCATATAGAAACACTTAATTCTGTGGAATCCTTCCTTAAAGGCATAGATCTCGATGAAATCGAGAGAGAAAAGAATAAAGCAGAAAAAATTAAGGAGGAGTATACGAAATTGGAGGGAAGGATCGCCAAGCTTGAGGAGATCGTAAGATGTCAGAATAAGGATGATTTGCTTGAAAAAATTTCAAAGATTAACGAAAAAATAAATTCTTTGCTAGCTAGAAAGGAAAACTTAGATAATTTGTTAAAACAAAAGGGATTCGAGACAATTGACGACCTTAAAAGTGAGCTCGAGAAATTAGAACCTCTATACGAAGAGTGGTTAAAACTTAAGGATGTAGAAAATGAGTTGGAGAAGAGGGAGGATGCAAAAAGAAATATTGAGAAAAAAATTAGCGACTTGAGAGATGATCTTAAGAGATTATCTGATACCTTAAAAAACTTAGAAAACAAGTTAAATGGGCTATATGAGAAGTATGATAAAGATAAGCATGAATCTCTCCAAAAAGACTACGTAGAGCAAAGTAAATCCGTTGAAAGGATAAGAGCTGAGCTTGAAGGTCTTAAAAAGACCCTGAAATTACTTAAACAGGAACATGAGAGCTTAGAAAAGCAAATTGAAAAAGTTAAGAAATTTAGAAGAACGGTTAAAACTATTAACACGGAAATCCTACCTTTTCTTGAAAAATTTAAAATTAAGCTGAAGGAATGTAAAAGCAAGGTGTCTGAATACGCTTTAAAAACAGTTGAATTTGTGGCAAGTAAAATATTTGAGGAGCTTACCGATGGTAAGTATACTGGGATACGAATAAAATCTGTTGAGAACAAGAAGGGTACTAAAATAAAAATATTTGTTCTGTATCAGGGAAATGAACATGAGATTTCGTTTTTAAGTGGAGGCGAGACTATAGCGCTAGGAATAGCATTCAGACTTGCGCTATCTCTTTATGTTGCTGGAAGCTTGCCAATTCTAATTCTGGACGAGCCCACACCATTTTTAGATGAAGAAAGAAGAAGAAAGCTGATTGAGATAATGAACAATTACTTCAGAAGGATACCTCAAGTTATAGTTGTTTCTCACGATGAAGAGCTAAAAGATGCTGCAGATAAAATAATAAGGGTGAGTTTGCAAGGAAGTTCTTCCGAAGTTCTAGAAGAATGAAATTTAGGGATATTTATTTAGAAACAGTGAGAAGCCGTCTTGAAGAAAGGTATAGATTAGCTGTAAAAGTAAAGGATTTACTTAAGGAGGAAATCAGTTGGAGGCCCTTACCAAAACCTAAAAATTGCGAGACATATGCAGTGGATGGGAGCAGAATTGCAAGAAGGTTGAGCGGAGCTATAATCTATATGATTTCCTCCGTAGCCTTCGGTTCGGATTTGAAGGAATGCTTACACTCAAATATTATGAATTTTCCCGATGTTTTATCAGATAATAGGCTCGAGCTATATATGCAGCTTCTAGAAACAAAACTTGCCTCCACGCTTGACTCCAAGCTAATAATAATGGATGGTTCGCTAAGTAAATTAATTCAGGCGGTAAAAATCTCTGACCATAAATTTTATAGCATAGAGAGATTTTTGAAAGTCATTAATGATAATTGGAAGAAATTTAAGGAAGGCATCGCAAATAACGAAATACCTACTAATGTTTTTGCTTTTGAAAAAATAAAGAACAAGGAGGCAGCACTGTTTTGCGAGAGGCTTGAGCTTCTGTTTGCCCTAGATAAACTTCTCCAGAAGGATGTTGTCTATGTTGCCAAGACATCCTACAACAACAGCTTAGTTAGCAGATTTACGGATACTTTATCAGACATCCCGGTTGTTGAACTTCTTGCAAAGGAGCAGTTTGGATTCGAGAGGGAGGCTTATTTACCATTTTCGCAAAATGTAAGTGCTGAGATTCCTGTAGAGCTTCTAAATATCTTTCAAAACATAAAAGAGGTTATCGGAAATATCAGCTCAGCGTATATAAGATTTCAGGATTACGGGAACATTTATTTGTTGGAAAGTAATTGTGAAGCGGATGATAACCTTATTGCAAAATTGCTTGAACACAGGTACGGAGATTACCTCTTTCCACTACTTATGGCTGATAAATTATGTAAAATAAGAAAAAAGGATTTAAAGAAATATGCGGAAGTAATTACCAGCACTTTGGAGGAAAAATATCTGCCTTTTATAAAATATGGAAGAGAGCCCCTGGAGATTTAAGAACTCCATCAGTTTCTCTTCTGCAATTGCTATCTTTATTTAAAACCTTATTATTATTCTAAATTTTAAAATGCCAAAACGTGAGGATCTAAAAAAGATTATGGTTATCGGATCAGGCCCAATAGTTATTGGGCAAGCTGCCGAATTTGACTATTCTGGAAGCCAAGCATGCAAAGCTCTGAGGGAGGACGGTTATGAGGTAATTCTCGTTAATTCCAATCCTGCAACTATAATGACGGATCCGCAGATGGCTGATAAAATATACATAGAGCCTTTAACCGCAAGAATCGTTGCAAAGATTATCGCAAAGGAAAAGCCGGATGCTTTATTACCAACACTAGGTGGACAAACAGCCTTGAACATTGCCGCCGAGTTGTATGAAGAAGGGGTTTTGGAGAAATACGGGGTTGAGCTTATCGGTGCGAAATTTGAAGCAATTAAAAAAGCTGAGGATAGGGATGAGTTTAGGAAAGCTATGAAAAATGTTGGAATCAAGGTGCCTGAGAGTGGTATCGCATATAGCATTGATGAGGCCTTAGAAATTGCTGAAAGAATCGGTTATCCTGTTATCATCAGGCCGGCTTATTGCCTAGGAGGTACTGGAGGTGGTGTGGCATACAATAAAAATGAGTTGGTGGAGGTTGCTAAAAGAGGGTTGAAGGTAAGTAGAATAGGACAGATTCTAGTGGAACAAAGCTTAATCGGATGGAAGGAATATGAGCTTGAAGTTATGCGAGATCTAGCTGATAACGTTGTTATAATTTGCTCAATTGAAAACTTTGATCCAATGGGAGTGCATACTGGTGATAGCATTACTGTAGCACCAGCTCAAACGTTAACTGATAAAGAATATCAAACGCTTAGGGATGCCGCAATTGCGATAATAAGGGAAATTGGCGTAGAGACTGGGGGTAGCAATATACAGTTCGCTGTTAATCCAGATAACGGAGAATTTATGGCTATTGAAATTAATCCCAGAGTATCCAGAAGTTCAGCTTTAGCAAGCAAAGCTACTGGGTTTCCTATCGCAAAGATTGCTGCAAAGCTGGCAATAGGTTATACGCTTGATGAATTACCAAACGACATAACTAAAGAGACGCCAGCAAGCTTTGAGCCTACAATTGATTATGTTGCTGTTAAAATTCCTCGCTTTGCCTTTGACAAATTTCCAGATGCAGAGGATGAGCTAACAACACAAATGAAGAGTGTTGGAGAAGTGATGGCTATTGGTAGAACTTTCGAAGAAGCATTGCAAAAGGCCATAAGGAGCTTGGAAATTGGGAGATTTGGATTTGCAGATGGTAGAGAAAGGAATGTTAACGAAATAATCAAGCAAGAAATAATTGAAAAATTAAAGAAACCAAACTCTCAAAGGCTTTTCTATATCTATTACGCATTTAAGAAAGGGTTTAGCGTTGAAGAAGTTTATAGGTTAACCTTCATTGATAAGTGGTTTTTAGAAAAAATAAGAAATATCATTCGTACCGAGGAAAAACTGCGCAAATACAACATTAAAAATGTTCCAAAGAAATTGGTTAGGGAAGCTAAGAGGATGGGATTTTCTGATAGGCAACTAGCGTATTTGCTTAAAACTTCTGAGAGGAAGATAAGAAACTTTAGAAAAAGGAACGGTATAGTTGCTGTGTATAAGATGGTTGATACCTGTGCAGCAGAATTCGAAGCGAAAACTCCATATTACTACTCAACTTATGAAAAAGAGAATGATGCCAGGCCAACTAAACGTAAAAAGGTTATAATTCTTGGTTCAGGACCGAATAGAATTGGTCAGGGTATAGAATTTGATTACTGCTGCGTGCACTGCGTTTTTTCGTTACAAGAGGAGGGTTATGAGGCGATAATGGTAAACTGCAATCCTGAAACTGTGAGTACTGATTACGATACCTCAGACAGGTTGTACATTGAGCCAATAACTTATGAGGATGTTATGAACATTGTCGAAAACGAGAAGCCGGAAGGTGTTGTGGTGCAATTTGGAGGGCAAACCCCCTTAAATATTGCTAACGATTTGGCAAAATCTGGAGTAACTATTTTTGGCACACACGCCGAAGCTATTGATAAAGCTGAAGATAGGGATAGATTTGCAAGACTGCTGCGTAAGCTTAAGATTCCAATGCCTAAGTATGGTATTGCATACTCATTTGAACAAGCTAAAAAAATTGCTAAACGTTTAGGCTACCCAGTACTTGTAAGGCCTAGCTATGTGCTTGGCGGTAGGGCAATGGAGGTGGTTTATGACGAGGAGGCGTTAGAAAATTATATTAATATTGCTCTGGAAGTAGCCCCAGATAAGCCAATTTTAATTGATAAGTTTCTTGAGGATGCCATCGAATGCGAGGTTGATGCACTTTGTGATGGCGAAAATGTTATTATAGGCGGTATTATGGAGCACATTGAGGAGGCTGGAGTGCATAGCGGTGATTCCGCTTGCGTATTGCCGCCAATAACTCTGCAAAGGGAAATAATAGGAAAAATTGTTGAATATACTCGCAAAATTTCCCTAGTGCTAAATGTCATTGGGTTAATCAATATACAGTTTGCTATAAAGGATGGTACCGTATATGTACTTGAGGCAAACCCAAGGGCTAGCAGAACGGTACCTTTTGTTAGCAAAGCTACCGGCATACCGTTAGCAAAAATTGCGGCTAAGTTATTAATCGGCAAGAAATTGAAGGATTTGAATGTTAGAGAAAAGCTTAAATTAAGCTATGTTGCTGTTAAGAAGCCAGTCTTTCCGTTCAGCAAACTGCCTGGTGTAGATCCCTACCTTGGCCCAGAAATGAAGTCTACAGGTGAGGTCATGGGTGTTGACAAAGACTTTGGTATAGCATATTACAAAGCTGAGCTTGCAGCAGGTACAAAATTGCCAAGTAAGGGTAATGTCGTTATTAGTGTCAGAGATAAAGATAAACCAAAAGTTGTTAACATTGCAAGGAAGTTGAAAGCTTTAGGGTTCAAAATCTATGCTACTAGAGGTACTGCAAGGTACCTTAAGGAACATGGCATAGTTTGCAAAGAAGTGCTTAAAGTTAGTGAAGGCAGACCAAACATTGTTGATAACATAATTAACGGTAAAATAGATATGGTAATTAATACGCCCAGTGGAAGGGGCGCAAAAACTGATGGTTATTATATTCGCAGAACTGCTATAGATTACAATATCCCCTACATAACAACAATTGCTGGAGCTATGGCAGCATGCAAAGGAATTGAAGCTATTAAGAAAGGAAAACTTGATGTTATGGCTTTGCAGGAGTATTATAAGCTTTAGAATTTTTAATTTAGTTTTTCACTAATTTAATTTTTTTCACGGCTGTAAATGGTGAGTAGAAAGTTTTACCCCACTTTTGCAAGCTCAACAATCCTCCTTAATTTCTCTTTTAACTCTTCAACCTCCTTTTCTTTCTCTTTTAATTTCTTTTTAAATTCCTCAACTTCCTCACCAGCTAAGATCTCCAATTTAACACCCTCCCTTAAAAATTTTCGGTAAGTCTCAAGAACTAGCTGACCGGCTTTACTTTTACCTTGCAAATGATTTCTTACTGTTGACTCAGTCCTCCCAATATCCTCGGCAATCTGGCTTAACGTCATGCCTGCTTTCTGTCTTGCAAGTGCGGCTGCAGCTATGCCAATGAGTCTATCCAAGTTAATCTTTCTGAAGGATCTCTTAGCATCTCAAGGACGTCTTTCCTGAAAAGTGTGCCTAAAAGCAAAGCAATCTCAAGCTTGTGTATCTCTCCTCTACCAACGGGGTTTAAGTTTATCTCCATACTAAACCACCTCAAATCTCCTGCCCATCTTAACAACTTTGTCAGATGAACAATTATGCCTTTGTCAGTTATATCGAAGGGATGTCTGCGCATTGAATGCTTAGTCCCTCTCATCTTCCAAATTATCATACTCCTTTTCAGTTCCCCATCCACCTCATCAAGATCAAGCCTAATAATACCATCAGCTATGTGCTCTACACCAGGACCTCCAAATCCGCGCTCAGCAACGCTAACTTGGGAAACAAGAAAACTCGTTGTACCAGTACCAGATAAAACCTTTTTTAATTGCATAACAACGCTTCTGGCAATTGCTGGTTTAGCTAAGTAAAGAGTTGTTACACTATCAATTACCACCCTTCTAGCATTAACATCCGTTCTCTCCTCAAGGTGGTTTAAGGAATAAGTAGTAGCATTTAACCACCTTGAGGGGTTCTCCCGTTCCGTCTGGCTTTATAAGCCAGACTTCATCAGGGAGCGTTCGGGGGGAACGGAACTCCCACATCCCGACTTGAAAATATTAAGAGTTGCTACGACGTCTCTATCAAATGTTATTCCACATCTATTGCATTTCACCAGCCTCTGCTCATTCGGGTTTAATCTGCACCCA
>CAZWFW010000003.1:0-45845 GCA_964633445.1 Candidatus Undinarchaeota archaeon
CCCCCGGCGGGACTTTCTCGGTTTGTGCAGTTCCCTCCTTTCTGCTATAAATGAAATAATATAAGTAAAACTCTTCTACTCGTCTCCTAGCTAATATTTTTAAATTAATCAAAATAATTACTAGGCTAATCAGCGAATAAATATTTCTTTTGTGGGTTTGCAAGCAAAAGTATATTTCTTATAGCCTCTTTATTAGCAATCTTTAGCAAATTCATGTAAGCGTTCATAGTATCATTTCTTGTTATTCTAACGAATTTATCTACCTCGTCAAGAATAAATGGGAAAACATTTTTGCTGCATAGTTTAATTAAATAGCTGATTATCTCCTCCAGTTGTTCCTCGTTTGCAAATATCTCTACTTTGTTTCCTATGTTCGTTTTAAAGGCAACAACATATACATCTCCATAAGTTGGCAATTTGGTAATCGCATCCTTAGCATTATCAACAGCCTTCCCTACACTTTTCAAGTACCTCGCATATTTTTCAACCGCATCCCTTAATTTTCCAATGACGAAGTATTCGTTCTCATCCAAAACATACGTGATCGCAGCTCTGTCGTAAACTAGATTCTTTTCAGGCATATTGCAGAGCATAGCAATGTATAAGCTTCTAACACGCTTAGGAAATCCGATTATTGCAACATTGTTTTCTCTAGCCAAATTAAGCAATTTTTTCAGGGTATCAACTAACTTATTGCTTATTTTAAAGGGGGCTCCTGGGAAGTTGTTTATTGGACCGTCTAAGATTATAATATCTGCTTTATCATCTCTCTCTTCAATGATCTTAACCGCAAGTTCTCTCTCCTTTTTAATTAAAAAATTCGTTATTTCCTCCTTCTCACTCAATTTAACCCCGTAGTAAATCTCTTTATCACCCAAATTGCTCAAATAACCATAGGAATAAGCATAGAATTCTCCATTAAGAACATCCAAGGGAGGGGTTGAATAGCTGGAGTCGATCGCAAAAACGTTAAATTTCTTGGAAATCTCTTTAGCTTTTTTGGCTTTTATCTCCGTTTTAAATTTCTTCAGCTCTTCAGGTATTATTAAGCTATTTGCAATATCTCGTAATTCCTTTGCTAGGCTAGGTAATAACATAAAAATATTAAAACAATGCTTAAGTTAAAAATAATGCTTGAGGAAGTTTGGAATAAAACAAAGAAAAGACTTGTTGGCTACACGCTGTCGAATGCGAAATCTTACGCTGTGCCAATTCACGTTATTAGTAATGAGATTTTGCAGGAAGAAGAAATCTTAGCAATTGAAGATGGCAGCAGACTTTTAGTAGGAGTGCTAAGAAATCTGTGCTCATTAGAGCCGTCTTTAAGGCAGGAGGATACCTCTCATTTTATCTGGAAACCAGAGTTACTGAAGGAATGTCAAGAGCTACTTAGCAGCTATGTTACTGGGAATGTCTATATAATTGGGCAAGTTGTTGAGGAAAATGGCAAAGTTATTATGCAAGAGAATAGAATGCCCCCGAAGGCTGGCAGATATGTTTATGCTATTGAATCTCCAGAAATACTTGAAAGTTGCGTTAAAATCGATAACGCTCTGAGAGTTGGTATTCATAAATATGCAAAATGGCAGTTTCCTCTGGATTCAAAATTTCTAAATTATCACATTGGAATTTTTGGTGCCACCGGTACAGGCAAATCAAGACTTTGCGTAGCCTTAGTACGCGAAATTATAAGTAAGACTGGCTATAATGTTATTGTTTTTGATCACTCTGGAGTGGATTATGTTAATTTCTTTGAAAATGCTGAGATAATTGATTCAAGCAAAATCTACATACCTCCAAATATCATTGCAAATACCTTAGTTAAGCAAGCAAATCTATCATGGCAGAGTTATGGGGATTACTTTGAGATTGTTACGATGATATACGATGAGCTAAGAGCTGGCTCTTTCAAATCTTCGGAATTTCTGCAAGCCTTGCTGGAGCTCATGCAAAGATTAAGGGAAAGGGAAAGAAGGGTTAATGTACCTAGGATTTTTGAGGAGGTTGTTAGTACTCAGGCACAAGCTACGCTTAGAGGTTTTAGCAATGATACTGCCAGCAGTATAATTGCTAAGGAAGGATGGAATGTTAAGTTATTTGTCGATATGCTCAGCGACATAATGCTTTCTTTGGGAAGTAGGGCTCCAAATATAATCAAGGCAGCATCATTCATTTACTGGTTCATAAATCAGAAGGATTTCCAGAAGCTTAATGAAAGGAGTGTAAAGGCTGAGGATATTGTTAGAACTGCTTTGGAGAGAAGGATCGCCATTGTTGATATGAGCAAGGATAGCGAGATTGAGATTAAGAGGGCTATTGTTAAGTCTATAATGGATGCAGCATGGCAGATTACCTTAGCTGCTGCTAAACCTCTAAATCTTATCTTTGTTATAGATGAAGCTCAGAATTATGCCTGCAGCGAATGGACGTTGTGCAAAGATGTTATTGAAAAAACGGCAAGGGAGGGGAGAAAGTGGCAGCTAGGAATAATACTACTCAGCCAGAGGATTGTTGCAGATATAGATGCCTCAATTAGAGCTAATCTTAACACAATTTTCTTTGGTAAACTAACGGCGCAAACTGATGTTAATGAGTTAAGCAAGTATTTAGCTCTAGCTGGTGTTGATTATCCAACTCTTGCTAGGTTGCAAGAAAGGGAATTTTTTGTCGCTGGTTTAATGAACCCGATTGATGTGCCAATATTGATCAATGTTAAGGAAGTTAATTAATTGAGTTAGTTTACAACCCAATCATTTCTTTCTCTATAGCATAAAAGCAATAAGGATCATTGTGAAATTGGCCTGTAATTGTGTAGGACATAGCATTGCAACCGCCTCTGCATTTCATAGCATACTTGCAGTTTCTGCAGTTGGGCCCAAGCATTTCTTTGTTAAATTTCCTATTATATGCGAAATTATTAGGATCCTCCCAGATTTCTCTTAGGCCCCTTTCCCTAACATTACCCTCTATAAACTTATCGTGAGCCATTGATAAACAACCCACAATTCCTCCATCACTTGTAACTCCTATAGCCTCTATTCCTGCTATACAACCGTTCCATCCCTCGCATCCAGGAAGTATTTTTGAAAAATACCCAAAGCAATGCGCACCTATAACGGGTAAATCCTCAAATCTATTTTTTAACCTCTCCTTTGCTATCCACAGCGCAACAGCATAAAATTCTTCTCTTGAAAGCATGTACTCCCTTTTGAAATTTCCGAAAGGCATTGCAACCTGAATTTGCCAATTTACATTTTTCTTGAAAAGCAACTCCTTCATTCTTGGCAGATCTCTAAAGTTGATTTTGCTTACTGTTGTAATCATAGTTGTTTGAATGTCTCTTTCCCTAAGTAGATCTATTGCTTTAACCGTCTTTTCCCAGGTTCCTTTGCCTCGTATTTTTTCATGGTTTTCTTTCATACCATCCAGGCTTATTCCAACAACTTTTGGTTCAAGCAAAGCAATTTTATCTATAAACCTATGCAAAATGGTACCATTGGAAACAAAGGATAAGTTCATTCCCAAATCTTTGATGCATGAAGCCACTTCAAACCAATCTTTTCTTAGGAAGGGTTCGCCTCCCATTAAAGAAACATCCTCGCAACCAAGCTCAGCAAGTTCCTCGCAAAGTTTGAAGCATTCCTTTGTTGTAAGCTCATTAGGCCTAGGTATCCCGGCAGAAGATCCGCAATGAAGACATCTTAAATTACATTTAAGGGTGAATTCCCATACACAACACCTAAGCTTATAGGCTAATTTATTTTTTTCAGATTCTCTATTCCACGACATCTTAATGCTTTCTCTTTAGCATCTCTACTCATTCATCTCCTATAAGCATCATATTTAATGGCATACCCAAATATCTGCTGTCCTAGCTTGTAAGAGGAAACAAATGCTATTATAGAAAAAAGAAGTGTAACAAAAATGCTTGCTACCTTTTCTCTTTTGCTCATGGTAGAAACTACACCTGGGGCTACCATAGCTCTGCTATAGGGATAACCCTCACAATTTATGCAAACCGGATTATTTCCTCCCAAGATGAGCCCTAGAATGGCGGATGCTATTATAATAACGAGGTTTGGCAAAATAAGTTTTGCCTTTCCAATTATCGAGGAGCTCCTTGCAATATCCTTTATTTCCTTTTCGTTTACTTGCATTATTTTCCCTATTTCGAGAAGTTTCTCATTCATTTCCTCGAATATACGTTATATTCTATGGCTTGTCCAAAAATAGGTTGGGATTTTATTGCAAGGAGAAAGACAAGTATTGAGAGTATTAGTATCGCAGTTTTTGATCTTCTTTTTTCTTTTAATGCTGCAGGTATAGCGAGGCCTACTACAGCAAATGGATAACCATGAGGAGATGTAGCTGGGCAAGCTCTCTTTCCTATAAGGTAACCTGCGATAAAGGAAACTATTGCAATTATTATGCCTAATATCCAGTAAATTAATTTGTTTACAGAGCCTCTCCTTCCCATTCTTTTGATATCTCTCTCCTCCACCCCTAAACTTTTTGCTATTCCCATAATTCTATCAAAGCTCATAAAATAATAGTAGCTAAAACTCACTAATAAAATTATTTCAAAGATCTTCCCAAACAGGTTGTGGTGGTATCTCTTTAGGATCTGTATGAAATAAACCCATTTCTGCTTTCACATTCTTTCTTAGTTTGCTATTCTTCAACAGCAAATACGCCCTTTTGTAGTATTCCTCCACTCTGTTCTTTTCATAATTTCCCATTGCTATCTCCAATCTTGCCAAATTCCACCATACCATGGGATTGGAGGGGTTAATATTGGAGGATTTCTTTAACAATTCTAATGCTTTGTTGAATTTTCCTTTGTAAAACATTTTTATTCCCATATTACATAACTTCATAGCTTTCAGCATTACCAAATCGAAATCGAAAATCTGAATACTTTCAGATGGTAAACTCAAAATATATTCCAACCTTTCCAGCTCTATTTTTTCGCTTTTAGCAACTTTGTAAACTAGATTTTTTATATCTTCCACAAATCTTTCAAACTCCTGAATAACATTCAACGATTTCTTTCTTCTAATCCATAGGGAAAAAATTTTATTGCTGAACTCCTTCTCTGCTAGTAACTCTGCAAGTGATAGGATATTTTTGTTTAAATTTGAAAATTCGAAATTCATAGCTTCTTGAAGAAATACTTTGGGTATCACGGGGCAATGTAATGAAATTTCCGAAATTATTTGCCTTTCCCAATCAAGATCTCTTTTCGAAAAAATATCTATTGCTTTAGCTACGTACTTCTCAAGTGGTATTAATAAAAGGGAATCCTTAAAATAACTTAACTCTTTTCTAAGTTTGCTTCTGAATTCTGCAAAAAACTGATATTCCTTACAATCTATAGGTTTTCTGCATATAACTCTCATCCCGGGATCATAGATATGAGTTTTAGCCTTTTTCTTCGAAATTTTCTCATAACCTATCTCCTTTAGCACACTTTTCAACAGATCGAATGTAAACCCAGTTTTATGTTGCATTCCTAGGCTATCTATTCCATAAATCCATTGTAAGGTTTTTTCTTTATCTCTACTTTTCAAAAATTTTTTAAAAGATTTCTCAAGATCTGGGGTTTCCAAGATTAGAAATCCACCTGACTTTAAAACCCTAAACCATTCGCTTAGAACATACTTGCAATGGATGTAATCAAAATGTTCAATTAGGTGGTACGCCTCCATTCTGTCAACGCTGTTCGATTCGAATGGTAGATCTTCAACATCGCATAAAACATCTGGTATTTCTTTGTTATAGCAATCTATGTTGATGTAACCAACTTTGTATATGTCTCCACATCCTAGGTGAAGCTTTATTTCATCTTTTGCAGGCATTTTAGTTTTTATTTTAGTTTATTGGAAAAATTGTGCATCGGAAATTTATACATTATAGCAGCTATAAATAAGTCTGTTACACCACTTTTTGCTACTCATCCATAATAAAGGATTTTATGGAATCATGTTAATTAAACAAAAGAAAAAATCACCGCTTAACTTCGAATATCACACTATAATTGGGAGGTATTTTCTGGACCAATACCCAATTCATTTTTCCTATTATCATTTCGCAAGGACCCTTTTCAATGACTTTTATAGAGAAAATGATTCTTTTATTGACATCATCCTTGTAAACTTTTCTTTCAAAACTAACGGAGCACCCACCACCATAAGCATATTTACCGAGCAAGGTATATCTCGAGAAATCTATTGAGGGTAGTTGAAAATCTGCGCATTCTGGAACAGAAGCTTTATGATTTAAAAGTTCTTGATACTCTTCTCCAGAATTAATAACATATTCATTATGCGGATCCACAATACAACGTAATTGCTCTGTCATATCTATAAATTGCATCTCTTCTCCGTGAAACCGTGGAACATAGTGTGTTACCAATATAATTGCTAAAATTAATCCTAAAATTGATGCTGGAAGTAAATATTTTCTTTCTATTTTTTTAGATTTTGACGCAATAGTACCTATCAAGATACCAACAATTATTCCAATAATGAGGATAATAGCAATAGTTATTTCGCTTTTCTCTTTTTCATTTAAGATTAGCGTATCAGTTTCCGACTCAAGTTCTGGCATACCGCTAATTCTAAAAACAACAGGTATGTTTTCAATACCTAACTTTCTAGCTTCTTCATCTATTATTTCATATATTTCCTCTGTTAGGGTCTCATTATATTCAAAATCCTTTTTAAAATCTACAAAGAAATACCCATATATGCTGTATCCATAAGTGATTACGGGACCTGCTGGATACTTAAATTCTTTAAGGCTCTGGCTTTCTCTTAAAGAATCTCCGAGTTCATCCAATTTTTCAAACCATTCCTTTTTCTCCGTCTTGTTTTCGAATTTGGGAATTTTTCCACGTATGTCTATTACTATTTCCTCACAAAGTTTCATGCAAATTTCTTCACTTTTGCCAGATTCTATACAATCTTCGATTTCTGACTTTAAAAATTCTTTGCATTCTTCTTCAGAAAATGCATGAGCTATTTTCAGAAAGAAAATTAAAAATACAAATACAGCAACAATTTTTGTATAATTTCTCACTCCCTCTGACTTTTTAGATATTTTATTATACATAAGAATAAACATTACTATTAAACTCATATTTAAGACTTCGGCTGAAAGAGGCTGTTAATATACAATAATTTCCTAAAGTCAAAAGTTAATAGGCAAAGCTCCTCAATAATTCTAGCAGGCGAGCAAAACGCAAGCACTTGAATTATTTGCAAAACTATTTAAAAGTATTTAGGCTTATTTTTGTGTAAGATTTGTGGAATTGCTTTAAAATTAGTCATGAAGCATTAGAAAGATTTTCAGGAAAACAAGAAGGTTGTTTTGAACTAAAGATTCTATAGTTGCTTTAATGCTAGGAGCTGTATTGAAATTCAGGTTGTTTATGGTTTTGTTTGAGTTTTACAGCTGTATAACTTGTTTTATCAAGAGGTGTAGGTTGGCAGGTTTGGCTACACTTTCGAAATTTTAAAATTTTGTAACGTTATATTATACGTAATGGATGGTAGAGACGCCTACATAGAACTAATGCAGGCTATTCTCAACAAA
Source organism: Candidatus Undinarchaeota archaeon (assembly GCA_964633445.1). Classification (GTDB taxonomy): domain Archaea; phylum Undinarchaeota; class CAZWFW01; order CAZWFW01; family CAZWFW01; genus CAZWFW01. Next base: position 7,597 of record CAZWFW010000003.1, read on the forward strand.
ATTAAGCAAATAATAGGATTGAAACGTGCCGTTAAATTCGCAAGGAATGCCAAAAGCGTTCAGATAAGTGATAATGGGGTAGTTCTAAGTTATAAAGGAGATCCTGTAAAGGCTCTTGAAGAACTGGTAGCGCAATATGAAAAAATTGCTGGTGCGGTTGCATTGATGTTTTGCAGGCAAGCGATAGAACCTTTACTTGAGAAATATCCTAGTATAAAGCTTCCAGAAAAATTGATTAAAAAGTAATCTTAGGTTTTAGCTTATGACGAAGAGAGAGCTGACAGGCATAGATCTGCATATATTATTGAGGGAGATTTCAAAAAAACTTGAAAATAGTATCTTAAAGAAGATAAAGGAGGACTTCCAAAATAAAACGTTTCTATTTATTTTCTATAAAAAGAAAGCTGGTGAGCTACATCTTTTGGTAGAGCTTGGTAAAAGATTGCATCTCACAAATTATAGAAGAGAATTTCCTCAGCCAACACCATTCTGCATGCTTCTTAGAAAGCATCTAAAAGGATCAGTTTTAAGAAGGATTCTGCAAAAAAATTTTGAAAGAGTTGTTGAGTTTATATTCGAAAGGAATAATAGGAAATATTATTTGGTTGTGGAGCTTTTCAGTAAGGGAAATTTGCTGCTATTGAATGAAGATAGAAAAATCGTAGCTATCTTTGAGCGTCAATTGTGGAGGGATAGATCCCTAGAGATTGGCGCAAAATACGAGTATCCTCCCGAAAAAATAAACCTATTTAACTTGAATACCAAAAGCATTTGCAGACTGGCAAAGAGCTGCGATAAAGATATTGTTAGGTTTTTAGCCGTAGATTTAGGCTTAGGAGGATTGTATGCTGAGGAAGTATGTTATAGAGCCAAAATCGATAAAAATATGCATGTAAATAGCCTAACGGAGGAGCTCGCCAATACCATAATTGAAACCCTTAAGGATATGTTAAAAGAGGAAGCCCATCTTTACGATGATTGCTTTGCCCCCTTTGAACTTAAAAAATTAAAAAAATCTCCGTTAAAAGTTTCAAAATCTTTTAATGAGGTTCTAGATGAATATTTTGCTAAATTAGAGGATTTGCACAGGAAATCTATTGAGGAAAGGAAAATTCGCGAGAAGGAGAAAAAGATATGCAAAATTTCAAAAATAATCGAGAAATTAGAAACACAAGAAGAGCTCCTAAGGGAAATTGGGAATCTAATTTATTTAAACCTCCCTACGATTCAGAAGCTTCTCGAGGATATAAGAAAAGTTAGAAGGGAAAATTCCTGGGAAAAAGTTAAGGAGATGCTGCCTAGAAAATACAACTTCATTAGCGAAATTGATGAAAAGGAGGGAAAAATAACTCTAATGATAGAAAACAGGAAAATATCCTTAGATCTGAGGAAGAATGCCGCTGAGAACGCTAACCTATACTTTGAAAAGGCAAAGAAAATTAGAGAAGAAATTAATCGCCTTAAATGCAAAATTAAGGAGATCGAAAAAAAGAAGGGTATCAGGAAACTTAAAAAGCTTAAGAGAAGAAAATGGTACGAGAAATTCAGATATTTCTTTACATCAAATGGTTTTTTGGTTATTGCGGGCAAAGATGCTGCAACAAATGAATTACTTATCAAAAAATATTTGGAAAGTAGAGATATTGTTCTTCATGCGGAGATTCAAAGCCCGTTTGCTATTATAAAATCTATGGGCAGGAAAATAGACGAACAAAGCATAAAAGAGGCTGCTGTATTTACTGCATGTTATTCAAAAGCTTGGAAGCTTGGGTTAGCAAGTATAGATGTTTTCTGGGTTAAACCCGAGCAAGTAAGCAAAAGAGCCCCCTCCGGGGAATATCTCGGCAAGGGAGCATTCATGATATATGGGAAAAGGAATTATATTGCGGTATCTTTAAGGCTTGCTATAGGAATTACTTTTGAAAATGATACCTATGAAATTATTGCAGGACCAGAAAGTGCTGTAAGTAGCAAAACTAAATATTTTGTAGTGATTACACCAGGTAATCTGAAGAGTAGCGATCTCGTAAAAAAGATTAAGAGAAAGTTGAGTAAAAAAATTCCTATTGAAAAAAGAGAAATACTAGAAAGCATAGAGATTTCGGAATTTCAAAAATGGATTCCTGGGGGTGGGGAAATTAGAAGCTAAAATAATAGTAGGAATGACAGGAAGCGTTGCTGTTACAGAAGCTTTAAGGCTAATTCGGGTGCTGAGAAAAAAATATGAAATTTGCGCAGTTTTAAGTGATGCTGCAAAGAAACTTATAAGCAAAGAGCTTGTGAGGTGGTTCGCTGGAGAAATTGTCGAGATATCTGGTTATGCGGAGCATATAAAAGTTGTTGAGGAAGCTAAACTGATGATTATTGCCCCGGCTACGGCAAATACAATCAGTAAAATCGCTCACGGAATTGCTGACACGCCAGTGACGCTTGTTGCACTTTCAGCTTATAAGAAAATACCGATAATTATCGCACCAGCAATGCATATAAACATGTACACCCATCCTGTGATCCAAGAAAATCTAAAAAAGCTGGAAAAATTGGGATTTATTATCGCTAGGCCAAGAATTGAGAATAAAAAAGCAAAGATCGCCAGCGCCGAAGAGATCGCTGAAATGGTGGAGAAAGTTTTAAAAAGTAGTAAAGAAAATTAATTTTTTGTATGGAGCGAATATACTATAACGTTTGTGCAAAGGCCGAAATTCCTAGAGATGAGCTGGAGGAGAATATAGACATTAATTATCTTTTGGAGAAAATTATAACAGATTTGGAGGATCGTCTTAAGGAAAACATCATTTATTTCGGAAAAAGCGAAACAAGAGGCGCATTAAGCAAGGGTGAAGCCGATTTCTTCATAATTGAAAATGGTGGCGTTCTTGAATTTTACATTGAGGATTGCTTCGAGATAATTGGTCATTTTCTAAAGGAGGAGAGAGCCGAAAAATTTGCAAAAATATTAGCGGAAGTTTTGAAAAATCAGATTCTTGATATTATAAAAAAAGCTGGAGAGAATATTATTATAATAAGAAAAGTTTCAAAATTTCCCTGAATCAGCTTGCTGATCCGTCATCACTCATCAGCATCTCTGACCTTCATCATACTATTAAAATTTCCTAATCGCGACATTATAATGTTTTTTACTTTACCAATATTAATACATTTTACTGCTGAAATCTCTATGGCATCTCCCTCCCTAGCCCTTATCTCTTCTATCTGCCGCCTTTCACAAATGTCTATCTTATTAATCACGACTATTACCTTCTCCCTACCGAAGCTTCTTCTTATCGATTCTAGCAAAGATACCTGATCTTTAAGCGAATAACCGCAGGTTTCGCTTGGGTCGATTACGAAGATTATTAAATTTGCAAGATATTTTAAAGCTAAGATAGCTTGCTTCTCGATCTCATTTCTTTTCTCGAAGGGTCTGTCGAGTAAACCAGGGGTATCTATAATCTGTATGCCATTCATATACCCAATCCTTATCTTCTTAGTTGTAAATGGATAAGGCGCAATTTCTGGCTTTGAATTAGTTAGCTGCTTTAAAAGTGTGGATTTTCCGACGTTAGGATAACCCGCTATCACTACCGTTGGTATATTCTTAACGTTAGGCATGCTTCTCAATTCCATTTTAGCTTTCTCAAGAAATTCCAAATCTCTTCTAATCTTCCTTAAAATTGAGCAAAGCCTACCATATGCCTCTTTCCTTATCTCTCTCAACTTCTTCCAATTTTTTCTATTTCTTTCAAGCTTTTCAAGTTCTTCTCTTTTTATTTTCTCAATTACGCTAATAACTCCTTTAACTCTACCCAAACTCAGTTTTAATTTGTCAACACCAACTAAAACGTCTATAAGTTCCTTGTAAAATGGTTTCAGATTGTCTATCCAAGGAAACTCTTCAAGCTCGCCTTTAAGCTTTTCCTGAACAACTTGAAATGCTGTATTTATCCTTACCTTCTCCCTTGTATACGCTATATTCTTTCCAGTATCTACGCTTGATGCGGATTTTGAGGCTGTAGAAAATGCTTTGTCAATTATTTTTCTGTATTTTCTATATGCTTTGCTCATAAATTTTAAACTTCGCTTAAAGCTTCTAATACTGTTTCTGGTTGCAATCTTAGCTCAATTTTTCTACTTTTGCCTCTATATCCTTTGCTTGTTAATGGGGCATCTATTATTCTTAGCGTTTCTAATCTTGAAATGTAATTTCTAAACGTTCTTTCTGCAACGGGTTCCTTGCAGTTCTTCTTGTATTCCTCATAAAGGATACCAGTCAGGATCTCCTTTTCTTCAATTTGCATCTCTGCAATAATCCTAAGCAAAATTTTTTCATGATGCGTTAATGCTCTCAGAAGCTCCTTTATTTGGTAGTCTCCAAGCTTCTTAGCAACCTCCTTAACGTGCCTAAGCTCTATTTTCCTGCTTGCTTCTCTTTCGGCAAGTCTTCCAGCTTTCCATAAACATTCCAAGGCTATTCTCACGTCACCTCCCTGCTCAGCTGTTATTCTTGCAACCTCGTTTATGATATCCTCGCTCACTACACCAGAGTAAAATGCTACCCTCGCCCTTTCCTTTACGATATCTCTCAATTCCTTCTCGGTATACGGCTTAAAGATAATTTCCTCCTCACATAGGCTACTTTTTATCCTTGCATCAACATATCTCATGACAAAGGCGTCATTGGATATAGTTACTAAGCTTAAATTTGCATTTACCCATTCGTTACTTCTCAAAATATCGTAAAGTACGGCATACTCCTTCTTATTAACAATTTGATCTACTTCATCCAATGCTATAACTATCGCTTTTTCTCTTTTCTCAACAACCTTGAGAAATCTTTCAAATATTTCATCGGTAGCTACGCCCCTTCTAGGCATGAACCCTTTCAATTCTGAAAGGATTTTGCAGAGAATCGCATGTCTTGTATTATACTCCCAGCAGTTTACATAAATTGGTACGACCTCGTTGCTAACTTCAACCATCTCGTTGAAAAGGAATCTTGTGATTGCTGTTTTTCCAGTACCAGGAGGACCGTAGATGAAAACGTTGTAAGCTCGTCTACCTCTCAAGGCAGGTTTTAAGCATGTGGCTATTGCTTGGATCTGGTGTTCCCTGTGTGGGAAATTTTCAGGAATATACTCGGGCATGAGGCTTCTTTCGTTTTTAAATATGGTTTCCTCATTACCCAGGAAATCTGCAAATGCTTTTGTTGCGCCCATATCATTTTATACAGACTTACCCAAATATAAAATAGTTGCATGTCCAGCTTGCCACTATTCAATTTAAAATCTGGCTTAATTTGTTGCACAATATACAGCAAAATTTCGGGTGTTTTTTGGATATGAAGCTATTATATCATATCTTCAAAGATTTCGAAGTAGATTTGAAACAAAACGCTAAGCTATTTATAGGTAATCTTTTTACACTATATGCATGAGTACGTCTCCTACCCTAAATAGGTTGAACTCGAGAATTAGGGATGGTTTAGCAAGGTTGGGGATAAGAAGACTGACTTCTATTCAGGAGAAAGCTATTCCAAAAATTCTTGAAAACAAAAATGTATTGGTTATATCCCCCACTGGTACTGGGAAAACAGAGTGCGCTCTGCTACCAATTTTTCACAAAATTTTAGAAGAGTATAGAAAGAACAAGGGGATTATTGCTATTTATATAACGCCTTTAAGAGCTCTAAATAGAGATCTTCTCAGAAGGTTGGAATTTTGGTCAAATTTTCTTGAAATAAAAATAGAGGTGAGGCATGGAGACACCCCCGCTCATATAAGGAGAAAACAAGCAAAACTGCCACCTAAGATTCTAATAACCACCCCAGAAACCTTGCAAGCTATACTACCGGGAAAGCTTATGAGGGAGAATCTAAAAGGTGTAAGATTTGTTGTTGTGGATGAAATTCACGAATTCTTTGAGGATAAGAGGGGTGTACAACTAGCTGTCGCATTAGAAAGATTGAAGGAAATCACTAATAGAAAGTTGCAGAGAATCGGTTTAAGCGCCACTATAGGGAATGTTGACGAAGTTGCAAAATTTTTAGCTGGAGGTGACGATTATCCTGAGATTGTAGAAGCTGAAGAGGAAAGAAAAATAAATTTGAGGGTTGAGCATCCACTAGCCAATAAAAAAGATATGGAGAAGGCGGATCTGCTTTTTACCGATGCTAACGTCGTGGCGAGGCTTAGGAGAATCCATGAATTAATTAGGAAGCATGGAAAAACACTGATCTTTGTTAATACTAGAGAAACCGCCGAAACATTGGCGTCACGATTTAAAAAATTGTTTGATGACGTAAAACTAGATGTTCATCACAGTTCACTATCTAGAGATGTTAGGATAGCCACTGAAGAGAAATTTAAGTCAGGTAAATTGAGCGCAATAATTTGCACCTCCAGCTTAGAACTTGGAATAGATATTGGAGATATAAACCTAGTAATTCAGTATAACAGTCCAAGACAGGTGATAAAGCTTTTGCAAAGGATTGGTAGAGCAAGACATTGGTACAGGGAGGTTGCTAGTGGCGTAATAATTGCTGGCGGATTTGATGATATTTTGGAATCCTTAGCAATAGCCATGCTCTGCAAAAAGTTTATCGAAAAGCCAAAGATGCATAGAAATGCCTTAGACGTTCTTGCAAACCAAATTATTGGTTTGGCAATGGATTTCGGGGAAATCAGCAAAGAAAGTGTTTTTAAGGTAATAAAGAGGGCGTATCCCTTCAATCACCTAAGCTACAGAGAATTTCTTGATATATTGGAATTTCTGTCTTCACATAGGATGATTAGGCTCTCTGGAGATAAAGTTCTGCTCACGCGAAAGGCAAGAGATTACTATTTTGAGAATTTGAGTATGATTCCTGACGAAAGTCAGTATAGCTTGGTGAATATTGCTGACAACAGAAAAATTGGGATGCTTGATGAAAGCTTTGTCGCGAAGCATGTTGAGCCTGATAAAATCATTATTTGTAAAGGACAAGCTTGGAAAATTCTAAGTATTGAGGAAAACGCGGTTTTTGCCGAACCAAGTGAGGATGTTTTTGGAGCAATACCCAGCTGGGAGGGCGATTTGCTGCCGGTAAGCTATGAGGTTGCCAAGAAGGTTGGAGAGTTGAGAAGAAAAGTCGAGGAAAGCGTGAGAAAGGGAAAACTTAACGAGATAAAAGAAATATTTTTATTGTATGGTGATAATAGTTGCTTTGAAAGAGTTGTTGAAGTTATTAGGGACCATGTAAGAAAAAATTTACCAGTTGCTAACGATAAAAGGATTGTAATCGAATCCTCTAGCAAATACGTTGTTGTTCATGCATGCTTCGGAAATCAAGTTAACGAGGCTTTTTCAAGATATTTGCTCGGTAGGATCCTTTATGAGCTTGGAGAGAGCGTTTTCGTTAACGTAGATGCCTATCGCATAGTTTTTGAAACCTCAAAGCATATAGATGCTAGCGATGTTAAGAAACTCATCTTAGATGCTAGCAACATTGAGGAAAACATAATTAACAGCCTAAAGGGCTCTGTACTGTTAAATTGGAAGATTATGCACGTTCTAAGAAAATTCGGAGTTGCCAGGAAAAGTGTTGACTACAGCAAAGTTAGGCTCAAAAAAATTATCGAGCTCTACACAAACACACCGATTTTCAAGGAAGCTATAAGGGATTTGCTTACTGAGAAAATAGATGTTAAAAAATTTAAGGAAATTCTTGAAAGAGTAAAAAATGGCGAAATTGAGGTAGTTGCTATTAACACTACTGAACTTAGCCCAATCGCTAAGCAAAGGCTTGAATACCTATATTTGCATGACATTGTTCAGCCAAAAATTCCTGAGAGTGTTATCATGGAAATTGTTAAAAATAGGTTGCTAAATAGCAAGGCGAGATTACTTTGCATGTATTGTGGAGAGTATGAAACAAGTATAACAATAAAGAATTTGCCTGATCTGCCTAGATGTAAGAAATGTGGAGCAAGATTGCTTGCTGTTGTTGAGAGTGACGAGATGAGACGGATAATTAGAAAATGGATTTTCAGAAAAAAATTGAGTAAAAAGGAGCAGGAATTGTTGGCAAAAGCGAGGAGAACTGCGGATTTAGTATTATCCTATGGTAAAAAGGCAGTAATATGTTTGGCCGGTAGAGGTGTAGGTCCGCAAACTGCAGCAAGGATTTTAAGCAGGATGCATAGAGATGAGAGGGATTTCTATAAGGATATAATAGAGGCTGAGAGGCAGTTCATAAGAACAAAAAAATGGTGGAGAAGATAATGAAACGTAACCATTAATGTTAAAGAGAAGGGATCCGCATTCAGCGTTTGATTCATAGGTGCTTTAGTACGACGACATTAGCCCCTAATGGTACTTGCAGAGAATTCGCAACAACCTTACACTTTGCCTTTAAAATAAAAAACACAGGTTTATTAAGCTTAAATTCAGTTAAAGATTCGTAATTACCCATTCCCTTCGCAATAATGAAATCGCATTCCTCAACTTCTCTAATCAATTCTTTACCACATTCCCTAAGCCATGTACCAATGTAATCATTACCAGTAGTTATAACCTTAGCAGCTTCTTGCATATCGCATGCGTTAGCATCTTCAAGCGTAGCATCATTTTGTACAGGCTTGCCTTTAACCACCACAGTAACGTTACAGTATTTTCCAAGAATTTTAACAAGTTCCTTATCAATGAAAATTTCTCCAGCGTTATCGCAGAGATATATTATCTTTTTACTTTTTTTGAGCATATCCAGCATAATTTTAGTGTTATCTAAAAATAGTCCCTCGTGTAGCACATTTTTAAGCATTTTCTCGAAGTCATCTTCTGGATCAAACTTGTGCTCAGCAATTCCAAAATCGAAAGCATTACCTGCAACTGCGCAAAGACAAGCCATTCTCAATTTCTCAAGTTCTCCTTCCGATTCTTCAATAACCTTTCTTACCAAGGGCATAACTTTCGCTGCACATTCATTACTTCCTCTCTTTATCTCGGCATAAGGATCCTCCAAACCAATCTTCTCTTTAATTAATGTTTTAAGAATTCTTTCTCTTTTAGTGGCAATCAACATCGGAGGCTTTTTTAAGCTAAATTCCTTCTCGAAAAGCTTCAAAACTTCTTTCATGGCCTCTACTTTAAAAGCATCATCATTAGATAGCCTATCAAGTATATAGAGAGTTCTTCTTATCAAACAAACCATGCATTGTGGTCTAGCTTTCATGAGAATATTTTTACAGGAAATAAATTATCTTATTATTTTTTGTTAACTAATATATCAACAGATATAGAAAAGCCAAACATTAAGCAAATGGTTATCATAAAAGATTGAAAAAAATTATCACAGCTGAGATTCCTTTTCTAATAAGACTTAGGTTTGGAAATTCTATTTGTCAATCTGCAAGCATACTATCTTGCTACTACCAAATAAGAAACAAACAAATATTAAAGCTTCATAAATATAGATTATGGGCACAAATGTTCCCTTAGAATATTTTTACAAAGTTTTGGCCCCAAGACCTGTAGCTATAATTACTACAATAGATAAAGAAGGTAAAGTAAATGCTGCACCTTTTAGCTTTATTATGCCTTTATCCATGGAACCTGCGATGCTCTGCTTTGCAACGGACCCGGAGCATGATACCTACGCAAACATAAAGGAGGTTCCAGAATTTGTTGCCAATTTGCCTAAGGAGGAGATTGCGAAAAAATTGTGGATTACTGGTAAAGAATTTCCGAAGGGGGTCAATGAGCTTGAAAAAGCTGAGTTAACGCAAATTTCTTCGAAAATGGTTAGACCACCTAGCATAAAAGAATGTTTTGCAAGGATTGAATGCAAAGTTGAAGACACTAGAGAATATGGTGATCATGCCCTAGTTGTGGGTAAAGTTGTTAATGTTGATGTAGATAGCAATTGTTATAATCTTGATAAAAATTTGCTGAATGTTGATGCTGCAAAGCCTTTGCTGCATCTGGGAGGATCGAAGTTTGCTTTGCCTTTGAAAGTGATTGATGTAAGATAGCAATTGGTTAGAAAGTTTAAGGCAACCACCACAATTCCCCTTTCACATGCTCAGATAAAAGCAATAGAAACTCTTTATCTCTAACATCGATTTCATCATTAATTTTAATATTAAAACCTCTGTTTAAGACCTTAGCAATGTACTTAGCAATACCTTGCCTAATAAGCGCTTCAGTCCCATAAGCTAGCTCCTTTCTTATAAGATCCTCAATCCTAAAATATTTTCTTTTTACCAAAACAACCCATCTGTTTCTTTCAATCCACGGTTTAAGAACTGCAACATTAGAATTTTCGTATTTTTCAATAAACTTATCCCTATTTTTCGCACTTGTAGTTAGGGGAGGACCGTAATGCTTTTTTTCTTTGGATAATTTAAGGGTGTTAAGTTCAAAGAAAATTACACAATTATTATTTGCCCAAACATCGCATTTTATAATTTTAAAATCCTTCTCAACATTCTGAATAAGTTTTGCTATAGCGTTTGCACTCCTCCTTAGCTGAGGCCAGAGAACATCCTCAACAACATTTGGCTTTTTGAAGATTATGAAAACGTAGCTTCTGTTCCTCAATAACTTTTTAACGTCAGACAAATTCACTTTAACCTTTGGAAAAAAGAAATTTCCAGACGGTTTTCTTAAAAATAGTTTAGAAGCTTTAACAAAGCGATTGAGACTCCTTTCAGATACCGCAGCTGCAACATTTCTATTTTTATCAACTGGATCAATAACTATAAGCGGCGCATTCTCAAATTTTTTTCTCAAGTCATTTGATAGGATGTCATAGTAATTTTCTATATCAATAAAAACAGTAGATTTCCAATTTGCGGCATGTTTTATTAAATTTAGAAACGAGCCGTAGTGAATAATAAGGAGCTCGCAGAGGTAGCCCGAGAAACCCTGAATTTTTGCTTCAGCACCATAGATACCTAAGCTTTTTAAGAATTTCTTAAGAATGAGAACATCATCCGTATTCTTTAGCTTTCTTCTCACGTAATCCACATGAAACGGTGTTCTATCTACTGCAGATTTTACATGCTTTGTTGAGCTAATGCGATACGCTGGCACGACATCGAAAGTAATTTTACCAATTTTAACCTTTGCATAAGGATGCTCGGCATATGCTATCTCATAACTTCCCCCAAATTCCCTTGCAAGCTCCTTACCAACTTTTTTGCTGAATTCATCAAAATATTTCTTATTAACTGATTCGTCAAAAAAGACGAATATATCCACCTCTTTATTATCAGCGAGAATCGTCCCCTTTGCCAGAGAACCCATTAATCTAGCGTCATATCCTTTATCCTTAAGAAAACTTATAATTCTGTCAGACTCTTTAAACAAAGCCTCTATTTGATCCTTTCTCGGTTTTATCTTCTTTAGCACACTACTAAGCAGGCTGTCTACATCCATATCAAAGAAATAAATGCACTAACGTTTATTTTTTAATGTCGACTGAGAAACTTCTTAAGAAAAAGTTGGAGATATACTTAAACAAAGCAAAGAGTCTCTTTGATAGCGTAGAAGCTGTTGATGAGAAGGGAAAAAGGTTTAGGGAGATGGCTCTATGCTACTATAAAGATGCTCTATATTTCTATAACAAAAAGAATTACATTGATGCATTAGCAGCACTAGAATATGCAGAAGGGTGGTTGGATGCGGGAATAGAAGCTGGGTTTTTAGTCATTAAAGCTAAAGAGGAAGATTAAAAAGATGTTTAGCGTTTTCAATCAATTGCTCGGAAATTTTCTCAAGGGAAATATTCTTTAGTTTTGCTAACTCATTTCCAACCTCAACAACATCATAGGGATACGCTATTCTACCTCTGTAGGCTACGGGAGAGTCTGATTCTACGAGTAGATACTCTAGGGGTGTTTCTTTGGCTACATTGATCACTCTTAAATCATACCTAATAGCTGGGGTAACCGAAACATAATATCCCTGATCCAGAGCTACTTTAAGCACATCTATGCTTCCGGAAAACCAGTGAAGCAGCACTTTCTTGCAGCCCCATTCTACCAACAAATTTACGGCATCTCTCTGAGCATCTCTTGAGTGTACAACTACTGGAATACTTAACTTCTTTGCCTCTTCAACAAACTCCTTGAAAACATTTATCTGAAAATTTTTCTCGTCATTGTTTGCTAGGATTTTATAATCTAGACCAATTTCTCCTATGGCTATGATCTTTCCCTTATTTTCTTTAATCAAGCTCAGGACACGCTTATGATCTCCACTATCTTTTCTAACTGTACACGGATGTGTTCCTATTGCTGCAAAAACTTCTCTGTACTTATCTTGAAGTTCTAGAGTGGTTTTAGCAGATGGGTAATCTAGAGAGTTGCATATCATTGCCACAACACCACTTTCCCTACATTTGCTTATGACTTCATCAACTTTTCCTAGAACCTCTTTCTCAGTGAGATGACAGTGGGCGTCAACAAATTTTTTAGGCTCCATTTTTAATTAATTGAATAATTTATATTAATTATAATATTCATTCTAAATAATGGGGGTGAAATCGAATGGTGAAAAAAAGATTGAGGAAGGTTTATGAAGCTGGCTCAGTTGCAGGGGCTTTGCTAGTGGCATTGGGTGTTTTGTTGCTAGGTTTAGAGCTTGCTGCAAAATTTGCCAGTACCCCCTTGGTAGCATCAATAACACTTGTAGCTGCAGGAGTAGTTTTAGTGGTGATATTTGAAACATTACTACTTACAGTCGAGAAATGATAAGAAGGGCCCCTGCTGTTGAGAAATCCATAGCAAAGATAAGAAAGGATGATTTAAGGGTAAGGGTTTTGGGAACTGTTATTGAAAAGCAGGAGGATATTCTTGTTATTGATGACGGTACTGGGCAGCTAACTGTATATTTCGCGGATCCTAACTCAATAAAAGATTTGAAGCAAGGAGACTTAGCAATTGTTGTGGGAAGACCTCTCGAGAAAGGATATTTAGATGGTGAAATTGCTATAAAGCCAAAGATAAATATAAACCTTTATAATAAAGTTAAAAAAATTGTTGAGGATGCAGGGGGTGTGTTGTGATGGAGGTCTCAAATGTTTTTCAAATGTTTCAGGAGGGTTTTAATAATATTATGGGTTGCGGTATGCCATGTTATTTAATATTAGGTTTGGCATTCCTATTAGGATTTATAATTGCGTGGAAGAAGTATCATGTTTAGAGCAGCATTGCCAGAGGCTGGATTACTGAAGGAAAGCATGAATGTTGTTTCTAGTTTGATTACCGAGGGAGTCTTTAATCTTAAAAAGGATGGTATAGAGCTAATTGCCATAGATTCGGCGAATGTAGCAATGGTGGAATTCAGACTCCATCAAATGGCATTCGAAATATACGAAATCGATAAGGAGGCGAGTGTTGGTATCAATTTCGATGATCTGCAAACTGTGATGAAGCGTGCTAAAAAAACAAACAGAATAGAGCTCGAGGTTGATAAACAGCTTAAAATTACAATTGGCGGAAGAAGAAGTTTCTACCTACCGCTACTCGATATAAAGCAAAATATTCCAAATATACCGAAGTTAGAATTTTTGGCAAAGGCTGAGGTCAGAGCTAGTTTTTTGCTTGATAGCATTGCTGATGCTAAGCAAATTTCTGATGCTGCTATATTCGAAGCTAATGAAAATGAATTTAAAATAAAAGCAAGAGGGGATAACAGAGAGGTTGAGGCGAAACTAGTAAGGGGGGATGAAGATTTGATATCTTTAGAGGTTAAAAACCCTGCGAAGTCTATGTTTCCGATAGATTATTTAGAAAAAATGGTTAAGGCCAGTAAACTTGTTGATACAGCAGTAGTAAAGCTTGGTAATGATTATCCTATGAGATTGGAGTTTAGTTTAGTCGACAGACTGGATCTAAGTTTCATTTTGGCTCCGAGAATTGAGTAGATTTTTCCACTTTTAAATTTAATTTTAAATTAGCATATCTCTTTTTTTCATGTAAGGTGTATAAGGAGCAAATTGAAGAGTATTATGCAAAAGATAATATTTGTGAAATCATCGCAGAGGTAGCCGCAAATAGAGAAGTTGTACCTATCTACACAGACGGTAGTTTTGGTAAAAGACCCTCTATTGTTAATTATGCTAAGGATGTAGAGGAATTAATTAAAGAAGGTGCGGTATCGTTTCATGGTTCTGTAGAAAGATGGTATAACCCTATGTTGCTTAGGACTGATATGAAAAAAAGCGAATACGATGAATTACGAAAGGGGTGGGATTTGGTTATAGATATAGATGCTAAAAGTCTTGAATATGCAAAAGTTGCTGCGAAACTATTCGTTAGTCTTTTGAAAAGTTATGATATATCATCCTTCACAGTCAAATTTTCTGGAAGAAGGGGATGGCATATTGCAATACCGTATGAGGCTTTTCCTCAGGAGATAAATGGTAAACCCACAAAACTGGAATTTCCGAGACTTCCCAGAATAATAATCAGCTACATGAAAAAAATCGTAGAAAATGAGCTCAGAAAAAGAATAGAAAGAATCAAAGGCGTGCAAATATCAGATCCCTACAGATATGTTGAGGTAGATACCAATGTTATTAGCGTGAGGCACTTATTTAGGCTTCCTTACTCTCTGCACACATCAACATGGCTTGTTAGTTTGCCAATAAGCTATAAGAAAATTGAAGGATTTGAAATAGATGAAGCAAGGCCAGAAGTCGTTAAGGTCAAGGAAAAATTTCTTGTTGTGGAAGCTACACCCGAGGAAGCCACAGAACTTGTAAGAAATGCTGTATTCTGGTATGAGGAGTATAGGGAAAGAAAAAGGGAAGTGGAGACTGCAGAAAGGGACGTAGAGATGAAAATTAAGGAAAAGCCTAGAAAAGCCGTAGATCCCAAATATTTTCCACCTTGCATAAAGAAAATTATGGAGGGACTGGATGATGGTAGAAAGAGAGCTGTCTTTGTTCTAACAACATTTCTCTATTATATGGGATGGTCGCTGGAAAAAATTGAGAAGTTTTTGTATGAGGAATGGAACAAAAGAAATCGTGAACCCCTAAGGGAAAGCGTTATAAGGGCTAGTTTGAGGCATCAAAAGAGAAGGTTAGAAAAGAAACTGGACGTACAACTCCCTCCAAACTGTGATCATGAAAATTATTATAAAGGTATGGGTGTTTGTGAACCAGACAACATTTGTGAAGGTATAAGAAACCCTTTGACTTATGCATTAAAAAGGATGAAATTAGAAAAAAATTACAAAACTAGGAAATGACTGTAACATACGAAATATTGCGCGAAATAAAAAGAAAGGAAGAGAAAAGTCAGAAACTCCAGTCATTACCAGAGAATTTCTATGAAGAAGTGAGGAAATATATAGAGGAAAAATTAAAAGTTTCTTCGCAAAGGATAACCTCTGATTTACATAGGAAAGAGCTTGAGAATGCCATAGAAACTTTTCAGAAAATATTAAAGTTAAGAATAAGGAAAATTCTTGAGGAAGCTATAGGATCCATTTTATGTGACTATGAGGCTAAAGTAGATAGTATGGCTAATGAAGAGAAGAAATTTTTTGAAGAGCTGCAAAAAGTCATGAAAAAACATACAACAAAACTCTTTTCATACTCATCTCTAAGCGTTGAGGAAGGTGGGGAGAAAGATATTAAGGAAGCTGGTGGAGAGGATGTCGCAACAGATGCTGATATTAAGGAAAAGAATAATGAAGTTGAAATCCGAAAAATGAAAGTTAGGTTTTTAAGGAATTTTCCTTCAATTTTAGGCACAGATTTGAAAGCATATGGTCCTTTTACAGAGGGTGATGTGGTAGAGCTTCCTGAAAGGAATGCTAAGATATTTATAGAAAAGAAAATAGCAATTCAATATGAAGCTACCTAAGGAGATAAAGACATACTGTCCATTTTGTAGGAAACATACAATTCACGTAGTATCTGAGGTTAGAAAAAGGAAGGCAAGCGAACTTACTTGGGGACAGAGACAATTTAGAAGGATATTAAGTGGTTATGGCGGTTATCCAAGACCTTTGCCAAAACATGAGAAAACTATAAAAAAGAGAGATTTAAGATATCAATGCAAGGAATGTAAAAGAAAGCATACTAAAGGTAAGGGTTTCCGCGTTAAGAGGCTCGAGATAGTGGGGTGATCAAAATGAAAGATATTATAAGAAAACCTAGGAGTAAATTCCTTAAAGTAGAGTGCTTTGCATGTGGAAATCAGCAAATAATTTTTAGTCATGCTTCTACGGTGGTTAAATGCCTAGCATGTGAGGCAACTCTAGCAAAGCCAAAGGGCGGGAAGGCAGAGATCAAAGCAAAAGTTTTGCAAGTTATTGGGTGATGACTTTGAAATTTTATTTTAGAGAATGGCCTGATGAAGGGGAGGTAGTTATAGTTAAAATTACCAGAGTAATGCCATATGGCGCCTTTGCATCCTTAGAGGAGTTTAAGGATAAGGAAGGATTTATCCATATCTCTGAAATTTCTCCGAAATGGGTTAAAAATATTAGAGATTATGTTAGGGAGGGTATGTATGTTGTTGCCAAGGTGATAAAGATTAATAAGGTGAAGGGGCATATAGATTTGAGCATCAAAAGAGTTAAGAAGTTTGAGAGGGAAAATAAGTTGGAGGAGTGGAAAAAGGAAAAAAGAGCATTAAAACTCCTAGAGTTGCTTATGAAAACAAGAGGTTTTGATAGGAAGGAGGTTGAGAAGATAGCTAAAATCATATACGAAAGATATGGTTGCCTATACACGCCATTTGAAGAATGCGTTTACAAGAAGAGACCTTTCCACGAGATTCTAAGAAAGGACATTGCCGATGCCTTAACGGAAATCGCCCTTAAAAGTATTGAACCCAGGCATGTGAGGATTCAGGGCTACTTTGAGCTAACTACTAGAGATCCTAGGGGTATTGAGATCATTAAAAAAGCTTTGGGTAAGGTAAAGGAGATTAAAGTAAGTGACAGTGATGCAAGGATAGAGTTGTTTTATGATGGTGCACCTAAGTACAAAATTTTTGTTTATGCAACTGACTATAAAGCAGCTGAGAGAATCATGAAGGAGGCTTATGAGAAAGTCTTGGATTATTTTAAAAAACTGGGCGGTGTCGGTTCCTTTCATAGAATAAGGGAGTAATGGATAGAATTAGAAGGTGTACCAAGTGTAAAAGATACACGCTAAAAAAATATTGCCCTTTATGTAAACATGAAACCAAAACTGCTCATCCTCCCAAATTTAGCTTAAAGAAAGAGTTAAAATATATAAAGTATAAAGTTTTGATAGAATGACAAAAGAAGTTTGGGTTGAGTATCTTAAGGAAGTGGATCTAGGGAATCCTATATTGATTGAGGGATTGCCGGGATTTGGACTTGTGGGTAAACTTGCTGCTGAACACTTGATCAACGAACTTAAAGCCGAAAAATTTGCTATGCTGTATTCGCATCACTTTCCACCACAAGTTGTCGTTTCAAGGGACGGTGTTGTAAAGCCGATAGTTAACGAGTTTTATGCATACAAAGGAAAGAAAAAAAGCTTGATCTTAGTGATTGGGGATGCCCAGTGTTCAACTGTTAGAGGACAGTATTTGTTGGCGGAGACAATTCTTGACATAGCGGAGAAATACGGTACAAAAATGATTTTTACATTGGGTGGTTATGCCACTGGTAAATTAAAAGAACATCCCAAAGTATATGGTGCTGCTACATCAATCAAACTTGTAAGGAAGTACGAGAAGTATGGAATTATCTTCAGAACTGAAACTGAGAGAGGAGGTATAATAGGCGCTTCTGGATTGCTACTCGGATTAGGTAAAAGGAGGGGAATGGAAGGGGTATGCCTGATGGGCGAGACTCCAGGCCATCCTTTAATTGTTGATGCTAAAGCTGCCGCATGTGTTCTTAAAGTTTTAACAAAGATCTTGGGAATAAAGGTGAGTATCGAGAAGCTTGAAAGGAAAGCAAGGGAGGTTGAGCTCTTCAGAGAAACGCTTGAAGATATGATGAGAAGGGCTTTGGAGAAAAGCTACATTAAGGAGAGGGAGGAGATACACGATCAACTTAGGTATATAGGCTAGAAATTGAAAACAAATAGGCTTTCGTAAATATGGCTTGCACTTTCCTTTTTTATTTTTAAATTGAGCCCTATTCGAATATCTAGAAACCTATCACAATTTTATCGTACTTGCTGTTCTCTGGATAAATAACTTTAACCTTTTTATTACCTCTCCTAACAAAATAGAATATTTTCTCAAATTTCCTATCACAGACAATTTTCAGAACTAAAATGTAAAGAAACACATAGATTGCTACCAGGAGACCTCCAAGCAGCGGTTTATACGGAAATGTGATCAGAAGTATTATAGGAGGAGGTATAATAGCAAATATTAGAGCTAAAATCATAAATTTTACGGAGACTCTATAATACGTACCAGCTTTTATAACATGCGGTATGCATGTACCTGGCAATCTTAATTCGCAGCAAGTACTCCAATCGATATCCCTTTCCTCAATTTTCTTCGCTTTAAATTCTATTTTTCTCTTAAAGCAAAATAAGCTTTCCCAAAGCGAAAATTCTACTCTGTTCTCCGTATTTATTAGCATCGTAGCAATCAAGCCATCACATGTAGTTGTGATCGGTTTTCAAACTTCGATTGACAAACTGCCCAGAACATCCAGCTTTTATACAGTCTTCATCACTGCTGCATTTGCCGTAAGTCGACCAACCGCAAAATTCTGCATGAGGTTTCAAAATGAAAATATTACCATCTTTATTCAGAAACTCGACTTTAGCTTCCTTAGGAACATCAAAAATTGTCACTCTCTTTCCGCACATACACCAATACCTCCTATTGCTAATCTTTTGATTTTTGCCATTTTTTAATTAGATTCTTATTCTAAGTAATTTCCTCAATTCATCAGCTAAAAATATGATGATAGGAACAATCAATATTAAAAGCAATTCCTCAGCATGCAAGGGTACAACATTAAATGCGATGTGTAGAGGTGTATAGAGAATAATCAATTGCAAAAACGCGGAGATTAGCAAGGCAGGCCACAACCATTTATTATTTCTCAGTCTGAACGATGATATATTCTCGCTTCTCGATGCGAAAGCTCTACCGAATTCCGAAAATGCCAGAGCTGTGAATGCCACAGTTCGTGCAAGAATTAAATTTTTTGACAGGAACTTCTTGAAAAGCAGTATTACGAGAGTTGCAATCAGTGTGCCCATAGCGGTATAATAAACTAATTTTCTGTTAGTTATGAACCTATCTTCCTTTTTTCTTGGAGATTTTTTCATAATACCAGGTTCGGCAGGTTCTAAACCCAAAGCAATCGCTGGTAACGCATCAGTAGTAACATTTATCCACAGCAAGTGAATGGATTTTAAAAAAGAAGTTGGAGATAAGTGCAAAAGTAGCATTGCTCCGCATACCGAAATAACTTCGCCAAAGTTGCATGTAAGCAAATAATTTATTGGCTTCTTCAAGTTCTCAAAAATAATTCTACCTTGCTTTACAGCCTCAACTATTGTGGCAAAGTTGTCGTCAAGCAAAATTAGTTGACTAGCTTCCTTAGCAACATCTGTACCTCTTATACCCATAGCCACACCAATATCGGCAAATTTTAATGCAGGAGCATCATTAACACCATCACCAGTCATCGCTACTACGTAACCCTTCCTCTTTAAAGCCTTAACGATTCTTGCCTTATGCTCTGGTGTAACCCTGGCGTAGACTTTAATTTTATCAACAATGTTCTCGAGTTCCTCATCACTAAGTTTGTCGAGTTCCTTACCTTCAATAATACTGCCTTCACTCACATCCAAACCGATCATTCTGGCAACTGCCATTGCTGTTAGTTTATGGTCTCCAGTAACCATAATAACCCTTATACCAGCCTCCTTAGCAATTCTAATAGCTCTTGCTACCTCCTCTCTCGGCGGATCTATTATTGCCAGAACCGCAAAGAATATCAAATTGCTTTCCACTTCGTTGACGTCTTCCTTTATTATCCTGGGATCTTCAACTACCCTATATGCTATAGCGTAAGTTCTGTAGCCCCTACTTGCCAAATCCTCGATCATCTTGCTGATTTTGGTCTTTAAGTCTTCGTCAAGCTCCAAAATTTCACCAGTGCAACCATTTATAACTCTATTACATCTTGCAAGCAGTAACTCTGGAGCACCGCTTGAAATTAACAGAAAACCATCCGAAATTTTATGAATTGTGGTTTTTCTTTTTCTAAACCTATCGAAGGGTATTAGTTTCCTAAGGGGCAAACTTCCCTTAGCTTGCTCTATACCCTTCTCACCAATGCCCTTATATGCCAGCACCAATGCAGCACCTTCTGTTGTTGAACCCTTAATGTGCCACTCGCCATTTTCTTTAACAAGTTTAACATTTACGCTTGTGTGTGCGGCAGTATATCTAAGCAAATCTCCTAGAACCTTATCATTTTTGCCAACTACAGCCTTTATGGCACCTTCAGGTGAATAACCTACACCAGAAACTTCATATTCGCTGTTAAGCATAACTATGCGTTTAACTGTCATTTCACCTTTAGTTATGGTTCCAGTTTTGTCGCTACATATAGCATTGCAAGAGCCTAAAGCTTCGACGGCTGCTAAGCGCTTAACTAACGCATTCTTCTTAGCCATTTTCCTCGATCCTATTGCAAGCACAGTTGTCGCTATAGCAGGCAAACCCTCAGGAATCGCAGCTATAGCTAGTGCTATGGAAAAACGGGCAATCTTTATCAAGGGTTCCTTTGTCCAGAGCATCGATGTGATGAAGATGGAAAGTGATATAAGCAGAATCACAACACCGATCCTCCTACCAAAGTAATCTAGCTCTCTTTCAAGAGGAGTCTTTTCTTCTGGAGCCTCAGCAATAGCTTTTGCAATTCTGCCAACTTCGCTCTGCATTCCGGTAGCAACAACAATTGCCTTGGCGTAACCCTTAGTGACATATGTACCCATGAAAACCATGTTCTTCCTATCCGCTAAGGGCGTACTCTTTGGTAGGATAAGTTCAGCATCTTTTAATACTGGGGTTGACTCTCCAGTCAGTGCGGATTCGTCAACCTCAAAATTCCAAGTCTCGAGTAATCTAGCATCTGCGGGAATTCTGTCTCCTTCATTCAAAATTAGGATGTCTCCAGGCACTACTTCTTTTGCATAAATCTCAGTTTCCTTATTATCTCTGACAACCTTACATGTTGGCGTAGCTAATTTTTTAAGAGCTTCCATAGCTTTTTCAGCCTTATACTCTTGCAGGAAACCCATGATAGCCATAAAAAGAACAATTAACAGGATTACTACGGCATCCAATACCTCGCCGAGAAGGAATGCTGAAATTAGTGTCGCAATAAGCAGAATTAGGATAAGAAAGTTTGCAAATTGGCGTAGAAATAGAAAGATAGCTGGCTTCTTCTTTTCCACAATTTCATTGTACCCATATCTTTTTAATCTTTCCTTAGCTTCGCTATTGCTTAAACCATTAGCAGATGAGGATAACTTGCTGATGACCTCATTAGCACTTAAAGAGTGCCACTCCATATCCACTAAAATTGAAGTTTTAACTAACATAAAATAATTCATCAGGTTTATGAATGCTCAAGCGAAAGAAATTTCTCTGCAAAATAATCTTAAAAATTAGATGAAGGTACAACTCATAGCTGCTGACAGCATGGGTACTCGCAGCATGTGCACCTATGTTGAAACAGATATCAAAATTCTAATAGATCCTAGCGTTTCTTTGGCACCCTCTCGCTATGGCTTACCTCCACATCCCTTAGAAGAGGAGAAACTAAAGGAAGATTGGCAAAAAATACTAAAGCTTTCGGAAAAAGCAGAGATAATGATAATAACCCATTATCACTTTGATCATTTCTCATGGCGACATCCAGAGCAATTCAAAGATAAAATTTTGCTAATTAAGCACCCTAAGCAAAATATTAACAGAAGCCAATTTGGCAGAGCAAGCTTCTTTCTAAGTCAAATTGAAGGAATGCCAAGAAAATTGGAGTATATAGATGGTAAAAGCTTTGATTTTGGGGAAACGAAGATAATTTGCTCGAAACCTGTATTCCATGGAACAAATAACAAACTTGGCTATGTTGTTGAGGTGTTGATTGATTATAAAGGCAAAAAATTTCTTTTTATGAGTGATGTTGAAGGTCCTGCTCTGCAGGACCAAGCAAGCTTTGCTCTGCAGCATAAACCAGAAGTTATCTATATTGATGGACCAATGACGTATATGCTTGGCTATAAATATGCTATGGATAATTTTAGGAAAACTGTAGAAAATATTAGGAAATTCTCGGAATTTGCAAAAACAATTATTTGGGATCATCATTTAACAAGAGATTTGCATTACAAGGAAAAAATAAAGGAAGCTGTGGATTATGCAAAAGATAAAGGTTGCAAAATTGTTTCAGCAGCAGAGTTTATGGGCCAAAAGGATAATTTACTTGAAGCAAGAAGGAAGGAGTTATATGGTAAATAACTTTGCTTAGGAATTGTTTTTGATCAGAAATAAAAATTAACCAATTTTAGTCATCCAGCTTAGAACTGCCAACAGTACAAAGGTAGTGACCGCATTAATAACCAAGATACCTTGTGCAGTTATGAAATCTGCGCTACCTAGCAGGTACCTCTGATTGCACAGAAGATGAATCGCTATTGTTGGCAAAAAAGCTATTACCACAATTAAAAGTATGCGTACATCAATCCTAAGTTTTGATGTTTGAACATACGCCAACGAACTTTGTAATGTTAGAACTATAGGAATAATTAGCAAGGGTAATAAATAATAGAAAAAGGACGGGATGTCAGGTCTATTATAGACGAAGGCGAGAGGGCTAATTGTAAGGAGCGTACTCTTCCTTAAAAGTACTCCGAGAAAAATTAGTGCTAAAAAAAGAAAATATGACAGAATTTGTAGATTTAAAATTAGCATACACGTAAGTATGGGAGCCGTAAAAAGAAAAATAAGTAAAATGTCAAGTGTGTTTTCGATTCTCATCCTTAAGCACCTCAGAAAAATTATCTAAAGGATGATGCAAGTTAATCTTTTTTGAGCATATCTGCATGGTATAAGCTTCTGCATGAGCAGAATAGTTTACGCTCATTAAAGTTTTAATATTGTATAAATCTAAAATAAGTTTATGAAATATTTTAGACTAATTTTATGCGTTTTGGTTTTCATTTCTTGCTTTTTAGCAACATCTTTTTGTTATAATGCACCCTACGAGGAAATTCCACCATACAACTATCCCATAATTTCGGAACCTCCGGAATGGTTAGAATGGCTTACTTACTTGTGGTTTTTTGGAAGCTCAGGAGGAGGTATGCCACAGCTTGCTTTTATTGTAGAACCTGCTAATAATCTCTATTGGAAAACAGAAACATACGATATCTACTTGGGGGTGCCAAGAAATGGGATTTCTTGGCTGAAGAGTAAGAAGGGTTGTTACTCTTCGCCATCCGCCGGTAATTATGGGGCGAAATATAACGTATCAAAAATTGTTCTTCAGGGACATCACGAATTCTTTTTAATTAAACCACCTACAGAGGAGTCTGAAATTAATGCTGATAGTATAATTCTTGATCCAGCATCTGCTGGAATCTTTGAGGTATGTAAAAATATGTACGATGATTACAAAATTTTGCTGAATCTGAAGCAAAACGCAATGCTATATTATAATGCGTATTTTACACCTCTTGAGATAGATCCTGAAAAGATTGGGTATGTTGAAGATGTTCCTAAGGAAATAATTAACCAGTACACTCAGCTACCGTATAAAACGTTGCCCAGCGAGATCGCTGAGGTTAAAGATATGCTCTACGATCCTAACTTAACTGTTTACGAACAAACTGCAAAAATTGCAAAGTATGTGATGAAAAATATACGCTACGATAGGTATTGGTGGTTAAATGCGACACCTTGGCAAAATGAAGATGTTGCGGTATGGACACTGAGAAATAGGAAGGGAATTTGCACCCATTTTGCCACCACTTTCATAGTCTTGCTCCGTTCAATGAATATTCCTGCAAGACTTGCCATAGGTTTTGCGGGGGGAATAAACTACGGTAATAAAACATATATATTTACGTCCTTCGCACATGCTTGGGCTGAGGTATACATGCCACCGTACGGCTGGGTTCCTGTTGAGGTTACTGCACCCTCAAATGAAACTCAAATGCCTATAAATATGGAAAACTTGCCTTTAATACCATTTAATGGTAATGTGGAGCCATATTTGCATGAAATGTATGAAAATCTCCTTAACCAGCAGCTTAACCAATTCAACCTTACGGATCTACAGCAACTTTTAAATAACAGCTACAATATAAGCTACTGGAATACCAGTCTGTGGAACTTTAGCTATTTTGGAAACTGGACACCTCAACAGTGGAATTTTAGTTACTGGAATATCAGTTGGGATGTTTGGAATACAACATACGATAGCTTTAATTTTACAGGGAATTACACGGGAAGTGTAAATAATGTTACGGATAACGTAACAAGTAGCGAAAATAGAACGGAAAGCAATGATACAGCTCCAGATTTCGGAAATCTAGATCTAAATACCACATTCAGATCAGGACTTTTAAGTCTTGGCACCAGAAAAATTACTGTTCTACTTATAATTTTGTTCGCGATCTTGCTTTTACTTCTCTCTAGTTTCGTTACGAGAGGAAAGAAAAGGGAAGTTAAAAAATTAGAAAGGCTTCCTCCAGTTAGGAAGATTAAATATGTTGACTTAATGAGGGTTATTAGGATTTGTGAGCAGATGGGTAAAAAGGGAAAATATTTAGAAGCTGTACTCTACGCGTATATAGAGCTAGCTTCTTTCTTCAGATACAAATTTGATATTAAGGAATGGAGCTCTAAAACACCTAGAGAATTTGGAAGCAGCGTTAAGAAAGCTACTAGGATAGATATAGCACCAATAACTTACGTTTTTGAGAAAGCTCGTTATGCTGAGAATGTTTCGGAAAAGGAGTTTTTTGAATTTTTAAATTGCTTAAAGGAAGTGGCAAAGGAAATTAAAGCTGAGGAAAATGCTTAATCAGAGAATAGTACGCATTGTTACTGTAGCTATATTATTTTTATCCATCTCCCTTTTCTTGTTTTATACATCAAAAACGATTTATGAAGCTCCTCCAAATTCCTCAGCATACTCAAGTAGCTGGCGTGGTCTAAGCAAGATTTACGGTTTTCTTATAAGAAGCGGATACACAATCAAAATTCTCCATTCCGATTTAGAACCCCTAAAAAATTTTGAAAGGGGAAGTATGTTGGTAATTGTAGGTAATACAGCTAGATATTCTAGGGAGGGCATCAGAACTATTAAGCAGTATGTAGAGAGAGGAGGTTGCCTGCTAATTTGCGATGAAGCAGGAAGCGATCTGATAGAAAGTTTTGGTGTTATTATGAATAATGCTACGGTAGTAGACTTTAGAAAATTTGCAAAGAGGCAGGATATTCCTTACATAAGATTTAAAGTAGCGGAAGTGGAGGGTGAGGTTTTATTGAAATTCCCCTCTGCAATTTTGGATTATCCAGAAAATACTTACGTGCTTGCAAAAACTTCAGCAGATAGCTGGATTGACGAAAATAAAGACTATAAGATAAATGCCTCAAGCGAATCCAAAGGACCCTTTGCTGAAGCTGTTTATTTTGAGTATGGTGACGGAGATGTAATAATTGTTGCAGATTCGGACATATTCACAAACGACATGATTGATAAAGCGGATAATGCCAAATTCCTACTAGCGCTACTATTACTTTGCAAACCTTCCTTAATAATCTTCGATGAAAGCAAATCCGATGGAGTGGTGTTAGGCGATGTGAGCGAGTTTCATAATAACCTTATGAATATTAATAAATGGAAGACCCTAATTTTTTCTGCACTGATGTTAACATCTCTTTTTGCGGTAGATATGTACTCTAGAAAGGTAAATAAAAGAAAGTCTAGGAGAATTTCGCCTCAAGTAAGTGAATTCAGAAGGTTGGTTGAGGATATCAGGAAGAGATTTGCGAAAAGATACGAACCATATAACTGGATAATACTAATGAGATGCAGGCAATTGAGAAAGGTTTTGTTAAAATACGTCTCCCCCAAATTGCGGGATAAGGTTGATGATCTAACGTTGGTTTCCTTAGTTTACGAGAAAAAAAGAAATTTCGATAAAGTTGAACTTTATCATCTGCTGAAGGCTTGCAGAAGCATAGGGGAAGGTAAAAGTTTTGTCAAAAGCTTAAGAGAAACGACATTTCTTGAAAGAAAGCTAAGAAAATATATAGAACTATTGAAAACTCGCTAATGTTATCTGGCTCCAACACCTCTTTCTATTAACCTTAAGTAGTTCTTGACGGCTAGCGGTATTATGGTCCTAGGAGAAACAGGTATGATTGTTATACCATATCTGGAGAGCTTCATTTTGAGCTCGTCTAGCTTTTCCTCATATCTTTCCCTGGCGGCGGATGCTATTAGCTTTTCTATATCTTCATCAAATTTTTCGAAGTCTGGAGGATATATGTAGAGAAGCAAAGCCCTATGTCCCCTTGAGGCTAAATACTTCATGCTTTCAATGATGTCTTTTACTTCAGATTCGAGGTTCGACAAAATAATAAAAAATGCTCTATTTTTAGTTAGTACTGCTATTTTCCTGAAGCATTTCCTAAAATTGGCTTTTTCCTCAGCTCTTATATCCGCTAAAGCCTCCAATATTCTAATAAACTGCATTTTCCCGATGTTTGGCTGTATGTATCTTATTATATCATCTGAAAAAGTTGCTAACCCCACAACATCCCCCCTTTTCATCGCTAGGTAAGCAAGTAATAGAGAAGCATCCACTGCTTTGTTTACCATGAATGGTGTGCCAGCAAGCATATTCTTGCTAAAGTCAACGGCAATTACTATGCGTTGCCTTCTCTCGGCTTCATATTCTCTGGTGAACAGTTCACCGAATTTCGCTGAAATTTTCCAATCGATTGTTCTAGGGTCATCACCTTGCACGTACTCCCTTACCCCATAGAATTCCGTTCCCAATCCTTTATACCAACTTCTTCTTAAGCCGTAGAACATTTCCGTAAGCTTTCTTCTAGCTATTAAATCAAATTTTCTTATCTCCTTTATTGAAGGAAATGCAACTATCTTCTCAAAACTTCTGATTTGAAGATTTTTAGTGAAAAGGCCTAGACTGTCTTGGATATTAAGTAAAAGGGGTCCTATAACAAAAACCCCAGAATTCTTTGGCTTAATTTTATAACTAAACTTTACACTTTGACCATCAATTTCAGAGTGGTTTTTACCTATAACTTCTAGGTTTTCATCAACCATATCAATAGCCTTGCCTTTAATTCTTTCTTCAACTATTACCTCAACCTCACATTTTGCTTGAGAATTAACCGAAACTCTCTTTCTATCTAATTTTCTCTTGCACTCTATTCTTAGCCTTCTTAGATTCTGATTAAATATGAGATATTCAGCTATTAAAAAGTAGATAAGCGTAAAAGCGAGAATGATAGAAAAAGAGTTGTATGTCGCTATACCTAAGATTATCAATGATGATACGGCTACAATCGTTGCAAAAAAGGTTTTCGTAAACATTTACTTCGGCACGGGAACCTCCCTAAGAATATCGGTAATAATATCCTCAGTTTTCACACCCTCAAGCTCATATTCGGGTTTTAGGAGGATTCTGTGTCTTAGTATATCATAAGCTAAAAATTTAATGTCATCGGGTATAACGAAATCTCTACCGTTAAGCAGAGCCCTAGTTCTGGAAGCATCAAGAAATGCTATGCTAGCCCTTGGTGAAGCTCCCAGCAGAACTCCCTCCCGATTTCTTGTAGCATTAACTATATCAATAATGTATTTCATGAGATCCTCTGAGATGTAAACTCTCTTAGCTAGCTTTTGAAGCTGTAATATAATATCCCTTGAAAGGATTCTGTGAACATCTGGTGTTTCGCCAGATAACTTTGTTTTCAACATTCTAATTTCGTCTTTAGCAGTTACATAGCTAAGTATAATTTTAAACATAAACCTATCCACCTGCGCCTCAGGTAATGGATAAGTACCTTCCATCTCAATGGGGTTTTGGGTTGCCAGAACCATGAAGGGTTCTTCTAGCCTGTGCGTTACACCCTCGATTGTAACCTGTTTCTCTTGCATGCATTCAAGAAGAGCGCTCTGTGTTTTCGGCGGAGCTCTGTTTATTTCGTCAGCAAGCAGAATATTCGTAAAAATGGGGCCTTTTCTCAAGTAAAATCTACTTTCCTTCATATCGTAGACGGTTGTTCCTATAATATCTGCTGGCAGAAGATCTGGAGTGAATTGAATTCTCTTAAATTCGCATCCAAGAACCTTCGATAAGGTGTTAACAAGAAATGTCTTCCCAATTCCGGGCACACCTTCAAGGAGAACGTGACCCTTGGAAACTAGGGCAATAATAATTTTTTCAATTATATCATCGTAACCAATAACAAACTTCCTCATTTCCTCCAGAACTGCAAAATACAGTTCAGCAACCTTTTCCAATGTTTCCTTTTCCATATATAATTACTTATATGAGAGAATAGCTTAAATTTATTATGTTAATCAGATTTCTGAAGGTAATTTTACTTATACTTATTATTACTCAATTGTTTTTGTTAGGAAAAGCAAAAGAGAGTTACGATGATTGGGATGTTGCCGTTAGGTTTGAAATGGCAAATTTTAACAATTTCTATCCTTTTTCGAAAGTACCGGGTGTAGTCGGTAAAACATATTATGCAAAGTTGGACAAGAGCGATGATCTTTTTGAAGTCATACCTTATTGTTTAACTGGATGTGGCATAGATTGTAGTTGGGCTAAATTATGCGCAAAGCATTGTAATAGAAATACCTGCAGAAATGATAGAATGGCAGCTTGTCAATGCTTTGATACAAGCAAATGCTATCGCCCTAAAGCATGGTATGTTGAAAGGAAGAAAATTTCCGAAGACAAGTTTGTAATTCTGATAAGAGGTATATCCAAGGCAGATTGTGGGCTTGGACAAGGTTATGTTAAAGGAGAGCTGTGGATAAATACGAAAAATGGATGGGGGATAACTCATATCGAGAGATGCAATATAAGTAAGGATACCAGGGGAAGGGAATTTTACTGCATAGTAAATAGCAAGACAGGTCGCGTGAAATTTGCTTCGGGTAGTAGCTGCATAGGTTGCTGTGCATGTGAGGACAGCGCAATGCTTAATATCAATATTACGGTCGAAAGGAATTTACCCGACCTAATTGTTGAGGAGGTTAAGCTTGCAAGTGATCTTTCAAAAGGTAACGTAACGGAAGTTATAGCTAAGGTTAAATGCAAGAATTGCAAGAATGGGAATATTACTACCAAGATAAGTTTTTATGTTGGAAATCCTAGAAAAGGTGGTGAAAAATTTTATGAGGATACAATTGAATTAAAAGAAAATTCAACCGTAATTTTGAGGGTAAAACTCAAAGTAACGGGTAATGATAAAGTTTATGTTGTTATAGATCCAGACAACAGAATTAGCGAAAGTGATGAGGAGAACAATGAGAAAGGTGTCAGCATAAAAACGTATAACTTATTTAATCAAATCGAGCTTCTGCTGTACGTGATCAGTGGTATAATATTAATTTACGTAGCAGCATCCTCTATCTATAAGCAAGTAACGTATAAAGCGAAGGATAAAGGAAAGCATAAGCATATATGCCCAAGATGTGGTATGATACTTATGTCAGAGACAAAAATCTGCCCAGTTTGCGGATACGAATTCAAAAATAATAAGTTTAAGTAAAAGTTTTCTGTGAGGCTAAATATTTAATGGTTTTCTAATTTGTTGCCACAAACGGGGCACTCTTTAGTTCCCTTAGGCAGAACCATACCGCATCTTGGGCATTTAATAGTTTTCTCCTCTTTAGGAGCTTTGTAGCTCAGAGATTTATAAACTGAGGAAAGCATAAAGGTTAATAGGGTCATAAGAGCAGCCCCTATAGAAATGTAGATGAAGTACTCCAACTTGCTGGTGGATAATCTTCTGAGAGCAATATTATTTCCCTCGTCAATCTCAGGGATTTCGTCTTTTGGGTCAAGGAGAATGTATATATCTTTGCTTCCCGAAACATTGTAGGTAATTTCAACTCTCCTAGAACTGTTGGCCTCAAGATCCACTACTATCTTTCCTATTAATTTTCCATATTTGGAGGGATTTCCCTCATAGAATTGTACTAGAACCCCAGATATGTTATCATCTCCCTCATAGTGTATTCTAGCAAAGATCTTTATAATCTCTCCTTTTTTTGGTGATGTGTTGGAAAAAGAGATGTCCTCGGGCTTTATGAACAGATCTCTTCCCCCAATAATCACGGTTGGTTCTGGCTCTATATATTTGCGAACAAAGATGTAGTCTAGATCAGCAACAGCACCTGGGCATCTTGAAGCGACTTCTGCTGCTGAAACAAAAAATGCTATTTTATTTAGCGAATAAGTTATTGGTGAAAAAGCTCTTTCCTTAGATTCGTCAAAATTTATTTTCCATACAGACCCCTTCTTCTTTATCTCTATTCTATGCCAATTTGTATCATGAGCGCCTATGTCATAGAATTTCTCACGATCGCTGTTATCAGGCTTGTATGCATATCCCCATCTATCCTCGCCTCTTGCAAATCTAACATATCTGGATCTTTCCTCAGATAAATCGCCAACAAAGAGATTATGTGTCCACTTATCTCCCCAAGACCAACAATTTACCTCATCTCTGTATTTAACTACAACACTAAAGTTATTCGAAAATATTTTTCGTGATTCTATTCCTTTTTTACACCAACAACAATTTCCAATGCCTTTAATTCTTAACATACCTTTTTCTTCAATAATTTTTGAGTTTTTACAACCTGAACAGCAATCGTTGCAATGGTGGCCCCATTCTAAATGACAGCAGCTATACTGGTTACATTCTTTAAGATAGATTTTCCACTTGCTCTTATCAATTACACCATCGTTGAAATCGTCAAAGAGCTCAAAAACTTTGTCTCCATTACTTTTATCTTTCGCATCTGGGTTTCCGTAATAAAGATAGACGATCCTTTCCTCATTAGCTGGAATTTCTGGAACTTTCACCCAAATTACAGCTTTTTTCTTTACAGGATCCCATTCCTCGATCCAATAATTTAATTCCTTCCCAGAATCTATAAACCTTATATCCGCTCCATTGGGAAGGGCTTTCTCAAATCTAAAATTTTTGGAGTCTAGCTCAACTTTTATTTGGTAGTCCTTCAAAGTATTTCCAGAATTTTCTTTGATTGTTATTTTAAGTTTGGATTTCCAATGGCGATCCCAGTGATCTCCTTTGGCATTTGCTATACATATTAGGCATATTAGACCTGCGATCAATAAAATTACTGGTATTCGGACCATTGGATAATTCTACATATCCTTAAAGCTTTTCGCCTATATAAATCTAGTTATTGACCCACTTCATTATTCTAGCCTTTTTCTTGATTTTTAGAAAAGAAAGTGATTTAAGATAAGTTTTAAATTCCTACCAAGGAAGTCCGTTGGAACATTATTCTTAGAATTTTGGAAAGTGACAATGTCAGTTTAACAAATTTTCATTTAGCTTATAACGATAGCAAACTCATCGAACACAGCACAACCGAATTTATCAGAAACTAGATTTTTTGCAATTATATCATCACATATATCAAACATTGTAGGATCAACAGAACTTTTCTAAACATTTATATACTCCTAATTCTTTTAAGGAATGAACAATGAGATACATAGTAACCTCGGCATTACCCTATGCTAATGGTCTTTTGCATTTGGGCCATGCAATAGGAGCCTATATCCCAGCCGACATCTACGCAAGATATAGGCGTATGAAGGGCGACAGAGTTATTTTTATTTGCGGTACTGATGAACATGGAACCCCCATAGCAATTCAAGCGGAGAAGGAGGGAATACCGCCGAAGAAGCTTGTTGATAAGTATCATGAACTCATAAAGGAAACCTTCAGGAGATTGGGTATAAGTTTTGATATTTTTTCGAGAACAACGAAGAGTCATCATTATGAGCTTAGCCAGAAATTCTTTCTTAAGCTTTTAGAAAATAACTACATTTATAAAAAAACCGTTAAAAGACCATATTGCGAAAAATGCAGAAGATTCTTACCAGATAGATATGTTATAGGCATATGTCCATACTGCAAAGCTAAGGACCAACGTGGTGACCAATGTGAGGTCTGCGGTAAGCAACTGGAACCTAATGAGTTAATTGAGCCAAAATGCATAATTTGTGGAAACAAACCTGTTGAGAGGGAAACAACTCATTGGTTTTTTAAACTTTCTGCATTTTCTGCGAAACTTGAGGAATGGTTAAACAAGAACAAACATTGGCCGGAAAATGTTAGAAACTTTAGTTTGGGTTGGCTTAGAGAGGGTTTGAGGGACAGATCCATAACAAGAGATCTTGAGTGGGGAGTTCCAGTACCATTGGAGGAGGCGAAGGGTAAAGTTCTTTACGTTTGGTTCGATGCTCCAATTGGCTATCTATCATTTTTGCAGGAGTTGGTTGGAGAAGAGTGGGAGAAAGTTTGGAATAACTCAAGGGTTGTGCACTTTATGGGAAAGGATAACGTACCATTTCATGCTATAATTTGGCCAGCCATGCTTCTTGGATACGGACTCAAGCTACCTTGGTATATATCTGCAAACGAGTACTTGATGCTTGAAGGTAGGAAGATGTCCACCAGTAGGGGATGGGTTGTCTGGCTTCATGAAATTCTTGAGAAGTTTGATGCGGATCAGGTTAGATTTTACTTGATTAGAATAAATCCTGAGCAAAAAGATGCAAACTTCTCATGGAAGGAGTTTCAGAGCGTTTGCAATACCGAGTTAATAGGGATTATTGGGAACTTCATTCACAGAGTTCTTGTATTAGCATATAGAAGTCTAGGGGAGGTTTCCATAGATAAGGATGAAAGGGAGGATTGCAGAAATGTTATAGGAAAGGCAGGGGAACTTATTGAGAGTTTTAAATTTAAGGAAGCTCTCAAAGAAATCATAAATTTTGCTACTGAAGGCAACAGATACCTAAATGAGAGAGAACCTTGGAATATGAGTAGAGAGGATAAGATGTTTAAAGATGTGTTATCAGTCTGCTGTACAAAGGTGGTTGCCATTTCAATACTTTTGGCACCCTTCCTTCCGTTTTCAGCCCAAAAGTTATGGGAACTTTTAGGTCTGGAGGGTAAGGTTCATGAGCAGGGATGGGACTTTCCGAATATTGAGAAGGTTAACATCGTAGGCGAGCCCAAACCTTTGTTTAGAAAGATAGATGATATGGAAATCAGTAACGAGCTGGAGAAGCTGAGTGAAAAATAGGAAATCCAAATAAATATGAAGCTTGGCTTTCTAGTTTGAATAAAATATTTATTTAATGCCAAGCCAGTGTTTTTTTTCCTTTTAAGTATTCATATGCTTGCAAAGCAGCCTTTGCCCCTTCGCCAGCTGCAATAACCAATTGTTTGAACGGCGTGTTCGTAACATCACCAGCCGCGAATACACCTGGTTTAGTTTCATTGCCATTTGGCTTATACGTTCTGCAAAGATTATCTATCACTATTTGGTTATGCTCATCAAGCTTAACAAAATCCTTAAAAGGTTTATGATCTATAATATAACCAATTTTTATAAAAACACCGTCAACAGGAATTTCAGATAGATTGCCAGTAAACTCCGCATTATTGTTTTTCATTCTAACCTCCTCGATGATTATCTTTTCAACGTGTTTGCTCCCTTTTATCTCTTTAATCACATGATTATAAACTATCTCAATGTTCCCCACCTTAGATACCTTTTCAACGAGACTTAGAAATCCTCTAAAACTATCTCTTCTATGAATTAGATAAACCTTTCTTGCATATTTGCTTAGCAGTAAAGCTGCCTCCAGTGCGGAATTCCCTCCTCCAACAACTGCAACAATTTTATCTTTGTACAAAGGTGCATCACAAACTGCACAGTAACTGACACCCCTTCCCTCAAATTTTTGCTCGCCAGTAACATTAAGCTTTTTAGGAGCTTTTCCCGTTGCGATTATTACGGTCTTTGCTTTATATGTCGAACTATTAGTTCTTATACAGTAAAAACCGGAGTTATCCTCTATCTTATCAACCTTCTCGAAAACTATTGGTACCTTAAGATAGAGGAGGTGTTCATAAAGTCTTTTCACAAATTCAGAGCCGGATATGTTCTTTATTGTTGGATAATTATCAATGCAGTCTGTTAAATTAATTTGTCCTCCCAAATCTCTGGTTAAAACCAAAAAGTTTACCTTAAGCCTACTTGCATATATAGCTGCGGTTGCTCCTGCAATACCGCAACCAACTATTATTAGCTCATATTTAGTCATGTTTTCAACCTATCTTTTTGGTTTTTTATTCTTACGTTTTAGCTTCGACAAAAAGCGAAATGGTTTACGCTTATCGTGCTCATCTTCAATCTTGCCAACAAGTTTCTCGATCAAATCCTCCAACGTAACTAATCCTAGGACTCTCCCTTTCTCTTCTATGATGGCCATATGTATAGCCTTTTTCTGCATTTTTCTTAGCACATCATCTATTTTTTCCTTTGATGAAACCTTCAGAATATCTCTTTTTATCTCGGAGACCTTAACATCCTTTGGTGCAGCAATTGCGTCCTTAACGTGAACCATGCCAACAATATTATTTATGTTACCCTTATATACCGGAAATCTCGAATGTCCTGTTTCTATTGATAAATCAATAACTTTACCAGCGTTTTCATTTTCCTCTATACAAATCATCTTTTTCCTTGGAACATATACATCTATTGTCTTAGTTTCGTCAAATACGAAAACCTCCTCAATCAATTCTTTCTCATCCTTTTTTATGGTACCGTATTTAACCCCTAAATCTAACATAGCCTTTATTTCCTCCTCCGTAACAATCATCTTTGATTTTTCTTTTCCAAGCGCCTTAACTATGACATTAGACATTGCAGAGAATGTTTCAGCTACAGGATAAAATATTTTGGTCAAAATGAATAAAGCTTTGGCTATTTTTAAAGCAAATTTTTCATTATATATACCAAAGGTTTTTGGGATGGCTTCTCCAAAAACTATAATTAATAGAGTCATTATAGCTGTAGCGATACCAATACCAACGTTTCCAAAAATATTAACAGCAAGCACGCCTGCTAGGATGGATGCCAAAATGTTAACAACGTTATTGCCTATCAATATGGCGCCAACAACATCTTCTGGTTTTTCTAGTAATTTTTCCAAAATTCTCGCATTCTTATCACCCTTTCTTGATTTATTCAAAATTCTGGCTTTATTTAAGCTAACAAAAGCCATCTCTGCGCTTGAGAAAAATGCTGATAAAATAATTAGCAATATTATAGCTAAAACTATTAGCAAAGTATAGGACATCCCTCTTGTTAATTTAGCTATTACAGGGTCTTTATAATATTTTCCCCAAGCAGAACTGATAAAAATACTAAGGAGTTCGAGAGAACTCCTCCCAACATTAGAGCCAATTTCGCTCTAAATTTTTCCATACCCAACAAATGAGCTGCTATACTTCCCGTCCACACACCTGTAGCTGGCAAAGGAATTGTAACAAACAATGCTAATCCAAAAAATCCCCAGATATCGACGTATCTCTTCACCCTAGCTCTAATTTTATCTCTGTAGGATTTGTAAAATTTTAAGATTTTGCTTGACTTCAGAAGTGCTTCCGCAAATATTTCTAAATTATTTATTATGCTGGGGAGAACCGCACTTAACAAAATTATCCCAAAAGTTGCTAAGATAAAAGTTAACCAAGGGTCTACCCCCATAGCAATGCCTGCCAGAATTGCATATCTACCCTCAAATCCTGGTAACAAGGAGAGCAATGCAACTATCAGGGGAGATACCATAAATTTTATAAGTTTTTTAGTTCTACTTAAAATTCTTAGTCTCTACAAATGATAGAAGATTTGCTGAAATCTGTAAGTTTTCTTAACTAAAATTTTAATGGCTAAATAATGCTATTATTATTTAATGAGAGCTATATGGAAAGGGGCCATTTCGTTTGGGTTAGTAACTATCCCAATAAAGGTATATCCTGCAATAAAGAAAGAAAAAATTTCATTTACTTCGCTTTGTCCACATTGCAAGCAACCGATTAAGCACAAGAGATGGTGTCCCCATTGTAATAAGGAAGTTGGCTATGAGGAATTGCTTAAGGGGTATAAGATTGCCAAAGATAAATACGTAATTTTAACTAAGAAGGATCTTGAGGGAATAAAACTGAAAACGACAAAATGCATAGAAATTTACGAGTTTGTGGATCTAAATCAAATCGACCCTATATATTTCGAAACTGCTTACTATATTGTGCCAGATGAACTCGGAATAAAAGCTTATTCTTTGTTTGCTGAAGCGTTAAGACTTTCAAACAAGGCTGCAATAGGCAAAGTCGTTATGAGGAACAAGGAATACGTTGTTTTGCTAAGGGCATATAAGAAGGGTATAGCTATGCATATCCTGCATTATCTCGGCGAAGTTAGAAATATTGAGGAACTGGAGGAGATAAAAGGGTTAGTTACGCTTACTGAGCAAGAAATTAATCTTGCACTAGCTCTAATAGAGAAAATGAGTAGTAAAGAACTTGATTTATCTAGATACAAGGATAGGTATACGGAGATGTTGAAGGAACTTATCCAAGCAAAGATAAAGGGCGAAGAGCTTGTAAAAGAAGAGGAAAAAGAGGAAGCTAAAGCTGCGGATCTTATGGATGCTTTGAAACAATCCATCCAGATTATTGAAAAAAAGAAAACCTAAGAAGCCGCAATGATAAATAATCACAGAGGGGCGGAATTAACAAGGGGAGAAATTGTTATAAATCTCTATGAGTCCTTAGAAGCTTATAAAGCTTGGAAATATCTTCCAGTTTTGTGCATGCTAGCTTTTGTGTATATATCTATTTTTATACTATCCTTTGCTCGTTTTCGTGTATATTTTCCCAGAATATTCACATTTTCATCAAGCATAATAGTAGCATTTGCTTTTACGCTGCTGATTGGTATTATTGCAATGAAACATAAGGAGCGTATAAGTTTTGTTATTTATGAAAAAGGTATCTTGATCCACTTTCCAGAAGGTGTGGAGGAGTTCCACCCTTGGGAGAGTTTTAGTTATTATAACATATCTAAAGATAAGGTAAGAGTCTATTTCAACCTTAACAACAAATCCTACTTACCTTTACCGAAAGATGTTGAGCCGTTTATAATGCAAAAAATTCAGAAGTTAACAAAATGATAGATTTTAATACAAAAATAAAACCAATGCTTGCCTATCCCGCGAAGCCATTCAACGATCCCAATTTCATCTATGAAATAAAATTCGATGGTACCAGAACAATTGCTTATGTGAATGTTGAGGAGAAAAAGATTAAATTTTTAAACAGGCGTATGATTTGGTTTGAGCATAGATATCCAGAGCTACATAAAATTTATGAGGTAATTGATGCCAAAAAAGTGATATTGGATGGAGAAATAGTTGTATTTGAGGAGGGTAAGCCAAATTTTTATAAGCTGGCTGAAAGAGAGCACGTAGATGATG
Organism: Candidatus Undinarchaeota archaeon; assembly: GCA_964633445.1. Lineage (GTDB taxonomy): Archaea > Undinarchaeota > CAZWFW01 > CAZWFW01 > CAZWFW01 > CAZWFW01. Next base: position 45,227 of record CAZWFW010000003.1, read on the forward strand.
AGTTCAGAATAAATTTGCTTGCAAAAACTATACCAGCGACATTTGTTGTATTTGATATTCTTTACAAAGATGGTGAGGATTTAACACTTAAACCGTTGTTAGAGAGGAAAGAGTTGCTGGAGAAGGTTGTTAGTGAAAGCGAGGAGCATCATTTGCTTTTATCTCGCTATATTGAGGAAAAAGGAGAGATATTCTTTGAGAAATGTAAAAAAATAGGATTGGAGGGTGTAGTTGCTAAAAGAAAAGACTCCGTTTATGAAATAGGAAGAAGAAGCAAAAATTGGAGGAAAATAAAAGCTTTGCAGACTGTTGATGCCGTTATATGCGGTTATACCAAGGGCGAGGGTAGGCGCAAAGATACGCTTGGCGCTTTGCTGCTAGCTATGTATGATGGTGGTAAGTTGAGATATATTGGAAGGGTTGGTACTGGTTTTGACGATGCGACCCTCAGACAACTAAAGCAGATTCTAGATAAGCTAAAAACGGATAGAAATCCTTTTGAGATATTTGAGGAAGAGCCCCACATAGTTGAGAAGATGGTTTTTACAAAACCAGTTCTTGTTGCAGAGGTCAAATTTATGGAGTGGACAAAAGATAAAAAGTTAAGAGCACCAAGTTT
>CAZWFW010000004.1:0-38263 GCA_964633445.1 Candidatus Undinarchaeota archaeon
GAAAAAAACAGAAAGAAATGATAAGCTTTGAGGAGCTTGCTAAGCCCTTCAAGAACTTTTGGGTAAAGAAGCTAGTGAAAAGCTTATTGAGGATATTGCAAAGAAGTTGGGATAGGAAGAAAGGATCTTTATTCTAAAGAGGAGGGCAAGTAGAATATGTGAAGGGAGATAGTGAAAGAGAAAAAAGGTTTTATTAACATAGTTGCCTAATACTCTGTTAGCAAGACTATATTTTAGCTAAATTTTTGGAACTCCTAACTAGTACTTGCTTGCATATATATAAAAGGGTGGGATTTGCATGAATAGGGCTTGCAGCATACTTTATCACCTCCAAAATTAGAAAATTTTGCTTGCTATTTAATGGTTATTTAGACAGCATCGTATTAATCAAGTATTCTTAAATAGTTAGTTTGTACATACTTTTTAATGGGTGATAAATATGATGGGTGTTATAATGAACTACTTGCTTAGTTTTGTAGAGGAAGTTGGGGGGAGTGATGCGTTAGAAAAGCTTAGGGAAAAGATTAGTTTAAAGAGAGAAAAATTTGATGATAATAGAATTTATCCTGAAGAGGAGTTTCAAAAGCTTTTAAAAGCAACATTAGAAATTTTGCGGGTAGATAGGGAAACTGCCGAAAGAGAATTTGCTCATTGGATAATAAAAAGGTTACAGGAAGATGTTCCTGAGTATTTTAGAAGAGCTAAGAATGCATATGAACTTCTGAAGCTTGACCCCCTAGTTCATAGAGAATGGCCGGCTATGGGTGGTAAGCCTCGAGCAAAAATTTCCATGATAAAGTGTGAGCCTGATGAGATAATTTTTAGATATGAATCTCCAAATAAGCTGTGTACTTTCATGAAGACTTTGATTGAGGATGTTCTTGAAATATACAACGAGAAAGGGGAAATAACTGAAGAGGAGTGCATGAAAAAAGGAGACCATTACTGTATAATAAGAGTTAAGTTTCTTGGAAAGAAATGATAAGCTTTGAGGAGCTTGCTAAGCCCTTCAAGAAAGTTCTTAGTGAGGAGGAAAGTAGAAAACTCGTAGAAGAAGCAGCAAACAAGATAGGAATTGGAAAGAAAGAATTTTACTCAAAAGATGAAGTTATCAGAATATGTCAAACCATAAAGGAGGAAAAGGGCGGATTTGTTGGTGTGGTTGCAACTGTAATAATAGCAAAAATTTATACTGACTCAATTTAAATTAAAAATGTTTTATACAAACTCCTCTCACTTATTTCCCTAGCAATGTTTGTTAACATAAGTTTTCTAACCTCTCGCATGTCGCTTACATGAGCCAGAACCCACATAAGCTTCACATATGCGACCTCTGGCAACATGTCACTTGCATATATTACTCCAGCTTTATAGAGAATTCTCGCTGTGTCGTAAACAAAAGGATGTGTTCTCCCGTATATGCATTGAGAAGTCATTACAACTGCTAAGCCTTCTTCAACGGCTCTTTGAATACTCGGTAACCATGAGTTCTCTCCTTCAACGCAGACGTGTCCCAGACCAGTACCTTCAATGACTATACCTTTATAGCCTTTATCGACGTAGAAATCTACTATTTCTGGTGTAGCACCAGGATACGCTTTTATTAGAGTCACTTTCTCCTCCATAGCAACATCAGCATAGCACTCAGCTTTATCATTTCGCTTTTTGTATTCGCCAATGTATTCGACTTTACCATTTGGCCAAATTTTTGCTAGGGGTAAGCAATTTATTGATCTAAACGCGTCTCTGCGTGAGGTATGCATCTTTCTTGCCTTCACACCGCGCAAGGCAAAACAGTAGTTGTCGCTTGATGTTGCATGCATACAAATACAAACTTCAGCAATGTTGCTTAGACATGCATATGCAGAGCAAATTAAATTAAATGCAGCATCACTACTACCTCTATCACTGCTTCGCTGTGCACCAGTTAATATTACTGGCTTACCTAGATTTTTAAGCATAAATGCTAAAGCTGAGGCTGTGTAATGCATAGTATCCGTGCCATGAGGCACTACTATTCCTTTGACATCGGAGTTTAGCTCATCAGCAACTTCTTTTGCAATTTTTTGCCAGTATTTTGGCTGCATATTTTCGCTTAGGATACTCATAATATGTTTCACCTTTTTCAGGCAAACGATATCCTGCAATTCGGGTATCAACGCTAATAACTCCTCTGGCTCAAATGCTGGTGTTACCGCTCCAGTTATATAGTCGACCTTACTCGCAATTGTACCACCCGTGAATAAAATCGAAATTTTTGGCAAGTCTTCTCTTTGTTTAACCTTTATCTTTGGAAATTCCGCAAGTTCTCTGTGCTCTTCAAGTTTCTCAATCTTTACATCTTTTTCATATCGTATTCCAATGTTGTAACCATTATCAAGCTTAAGAACTATGCAACGCTTATCTCCGTACTCAATTCTTGGCAATAAAATACCTTCATAACATTTCCCGTTCTTAATTACCCTAACTTTATCTCCAGGTTCTATACCAAGCTTGTCGAGATATCTTTGTAATTCCTTCTCATACATAGATCGTTGCATAATCTTAAAGTGAACTACCTCTCCGCCAATTATTCTGCATGCAGATATATAAATCCTAATTAATTTATAAACTTAAGCTTTTAGAGTACCTTTTGATTTTTATCTTTCACCTTCTTTACTTGCTCCAATTAAGCAATATAACTCATTCAAAATTTTCAGTTTAATATATAATTATTACACCGTTTATTTCAGCAGATCTGTATTTTGATAAGTTTGCATATTATAGCGAGATTTGTAAGAAAAGCTATAAGAATTAGAGAGTAAAACGGAAAACCTGCTAAGGAAAACAAGGAGATTATAAAGCATCTGCAATCTCTGCCTTCGAGGTATCTTCTGATATTCAACCCTGCAACAAATCTTAGGAGGAAGGAGGTATAGCTTACCATCATGCTGCCAAATAAAGCTAAAAAAGATATTAGGATCGTTAGAGTTGTTAACGGTTGCGTAAATGTTATTGCAAGTATCACTGCGAAGTCTCCGATTCTGTCGAGTATAGAATCGAAAACTGCTCCTCTGTCACTTTGCATATATTTTAGTCTAGCAATTTCTCCGTCGCAACCATCTATTATGCAGGCTAGTTGAATTATGATACCAGCGATTGCCGTATAGATCCTTGATTTTAAAAGCAGGAGGGAAGCTCCAAAGATCATTAACAACGTTGCAAATATCGTTATCTGGTTTGGTGTGATATTGGTGTTTGCTATGATCTTTGTTATTCTGAGGGAAACTCTTCTGTTTATGGTTTTTGCAATGATACCGTCTGGGGTAGTTCTTTTTATTTTCGGGGTGATTCTTTCCCTTATTTTTTCCTCCGCACTTTTTATATCCTCTATTTTCGTCAAAAATATACATTTAACCTCTATGATTTTGCTCAAGAATTTTCTGCAATTTTTAATGTTTATTCTATCCAACCCTTTTATCTTTGCAAAAACATCCTCCGAACAATGAATGGCAACAATATGAGCTACACTATCCTTTCTTATGACAAATATTCCATCCTCTTTAATAAGTCTCCTGATATCATCAGGGGCCAAAATGGCGTTTGCAAAAATAATAAGATTGCGCTTTTTTGCTGAAACCTCCGCTAGATTTCTGTAAAATTTTGCTGATAAATTTACTTTTTTCTTTTCTATGTTTTGTCCAACTATTGCAATATTACTTATACCGAAGAATCTAAGCGCATAATACAAATGCTTTATTGGGGATAGTCCAAATACTTTAATTTCTTCGATAGGTTTATCACATATCTTTACATCAGCAAATATAATTGCCTGTACAGCCTCAGCATCTAATTCCATATTTGGAGCTTATATTATTAAGTATAAATTAAGATTTATCTTATGTAACTTTATTTACGACTTAAGGAGTATTTTACTTCTACAACGCTCATGTATTCTAAAGAAAGGCTTTTTATTTATTTGAGATAGATTTTTAAAGCTCCACTTTCAAGGAAATTGGGTTAAATGTTTTGACGAATATCCACAGAAATCGATAATTTCTATGATGCATTTTCTTACTTAGTAAGAAGAGCAGGTAGAAAAAAGAAATTTATTATTATCATAAACGAGTTTGCATACTTAGTCAAGAAGATGAAGTGATTGTTTCAGAATTTCAGGTTCAAGCTGGGAATGATGGAGAAAGGAATTTTAAGTAGCAACTCACCCTTGTATGGTGGAAGAACTGGGGAATGGAGAGTACGCCTTTTAAAATAAAAGATCTCTTTGAATATTTTTCACTACCTTTGGAAAAGTTTATGTATGTTATAGCATATTCGGTAACACATACCTTGCTTAATTGTATAATCTTTGCAATCTGTATCGGTCTATGTACCTAAACTTACTGAGAGCTAACATCTATGTATGCCCCCAGTTCTGGGAAGATTAAGAAATGTAGAGAAGGATTTTTCCTTAAGTGAGGGAGGAGTGATAGGGACTCTATGCATAATTTTCCTTTAAAAATTCTATCATCGCAAAATGGCTTCTTTCTTTTAACACCAAAAGAAAATAATAAAGCTCTGGCAGAGTGGAACATACTGTTATAAGGTAAAAGCAACATCAAAATATTTTATTCTCATATTTCCTTTCGCCTTTCCAAAAGTCTCTCTGCAAGTTCTGAACTCCCTTTTATTTCATCTATATCCACTTTCTCCCTTCTTAATAACCTCACCTTAAAATAGCTTTCAATTTTCATATTTCAGCACCGTAAAGTGAGATATGTCTTGCTAAAATCGATTGAACGAAGGCATTAGCTTTTCTTTTTAAGTTTCTCCACTCACCTAAACTAAAAACCTAAATTTTTACTTCCTTTCCTATTTTTTTCTTCCAACTTCTTTAATTCACTTATATCAAGCTCTTTCAATATCTCTGCCAAATGTTTTGGCTCAGAATAAAGCAGTGGTTCCCCTTCCAAAATTGACAGTATCGAAACTTTTTGACCATATTGTTACTTTATAAAGGCTTTCATAACATGATACAGTAGTCTCCATTTTTAATAACATCTAAAACTTTCGATTAAGTCTGGATAATATTTTACCGATTGGAATACCGCAACCTTATCATTTCTACACTTTCTTATAACAAAATGGACTTCGGAAGGATACCCTACACTTGTTGGACCTGACTTAAAAACATAATGGTTTTTATCAATTTTTTCCCATTTGCCATCAAGTGGAACTGATGCAGCATACTTATTAATAATCTCGTTAGCTGTATATGGATCACAAACGTCGATTATAACAAACTTAGAATATATCCCAACCGGTGAGTCCTCCGAAAAGCTCATAATGTTTGGGGCACGACTTATACAAAAATGAATCGATGAAACATTAACTTTGGCATCTTTTTCGGTTACAAACAAAGAATAATCGCAAGTGCCAAATGATGGCGGAAATCCTCTTGAAAGAGCTATTTGTGGTTTTCCGCAAATTAGTTTTACTTCATAGTTTGGTATATTAAGATATTCATTAGGACTTAATCCTTCATAATTAATTACCAATCCTCTATCTTCTGTTCCACCGGTATAGACAATTAGATAAGAAAGCGTATCTACTGGATTTGCAAAAAATAAAAAAATAGGTATGAGAACTCCAAAAAAGACCAAAGTACCCCAGTTAGGACCAATCTTCCTTTTCAAAAAAGGATATGTTGCCTTCCAAATTAAAAATAAAATTAAGATAATTCCGAAATAGTAAAAAATGGAAAGCAAATAAAATAAAGCAGTTTTCCAATAACTTGAGATTATTATCCAAGATCCAGAACAATAAAAGTATCGGAGAAAATCTCCTCCCATACAAAATAAAAAATACATGGGAGGTAAAAACCACAATTTTTTTAGACTTTTCTTTAAATATGAAAGTAAAACAAAAAAGTTAAATACAAAAAGAGCACCTATAAATCCAAACTTTAGCGATAACCCAAAAGCAATATTCATTTGTGGTGAACCCCCATAATATGAGAAGCTAAGCCAGTCTAGAAAAAGATAAAATAAAAAGATAAGAAAAGCAGGAAATAATGCTTGAAAATAAAAAGAATGGGTTAATTTTTGCTCGGGTTGTTCCCCTTTTATAGATGCTTTCAAAGCCCATTGGTAAATGTCGATTTTTAAAAATTCTTTAATCGTTTCTTTACTTCTCATAAAATTATGCTACTAAAAATATTTAATAAATTCAGCTCCTTATTAACTTTTTGACTTTTGAATTAGCGTAGGTTGACAACCTTAAATTATCCAGTATAATATCTTTTATATTTTCAGCGAAAATTCAGCTGAAAAATCTTGTTATTACGCTAGTTAACTTGGAAAAGAAAAGTTAAGTTAAATTTAATAAACTATTTATTTTACTATCATAACTATTCTGCAGAGCGTTGTTATGTTAGTTAGGAGTGCTATCGCCAGTAAGGCGAGGAAGGGTTCCCCCAGGAGGCAAAATAAAAAAATTAGGAAGCATCTAATATCTCTGGAATCTATTCCCGCGAGATAGTTATCCAAAATAAACTTAGCTAATGAGGACACGTAGTTTCTGATTACAACGCCAAAAAGGGCTAGCATCCCTACTATTACATTGAGCGGTGTAAAAGGTTGGGCTAAAGTAAGCATTGCTACCGTAAAAGCATCTGCATACCTATCCATCACGAGATCTAGGAAGGCGCCTTTATCACTTTGCATATATTTTAGTCTAGCAATTTCTCCGTCGCAACCATCTATTATGCAGGCTAGTTGAATTATGATACCAGCGATTGCCGTATAGATCCTTGATTTTAAAAGCAGGAGGGAAGCTCCAAAGATCATTAACAACGTTGCAAATATCGTTATCTGGTTTGGTGTGATATTGGTGTTTGCTATGATCTTTGTTATTCTGAGGGAAACTCTTCTGTTTATGGTTTTTGCAATGATACCGTCTATTGTTATTTGCTTGGTCTCCGGAGCTATTCGCTCTTTTATTTTTTTCTCCGCGGTTCCGATGTTTTTTTCCGAAAGTCGCAAACATGAGATTTGCTCGCTTCTAAGAACTTTTTTAAGATTTTTCGGATCTGAAGTTTTGCTATATTTTTCTTTATCGCAAAATATAGCGACAATTTCGTTTTTAGAGTAAAAAACCACGTTACACCTTTTCAGAAATCTCAGAATCTTATCTTTATCAAGCAAAAATTTTGAGTATACAATCAGATTCTTCGCACCAGGTGTAATTTTGCTATAAGATTTGGAGATCCTGGCATTTAATAATCCGTCAAGCTTCTCTTTCTTTTTACAAACTATTTCAATATCTCTAATCTTAGCCGCCTTTAAGGCGTGGTAAATATGTTTTATTACTGGAAGCCCAAATATTTTTCTTTTAGCCAACTCGCTATCCTCTACCACAATTATCGCTTTTGTATTTCCACCTCTCATTTTCTCTTACGGATCTTATGAAATTTTCAAACTCCTCGATAATCCTCTCAAACATCTTCTTTCCCTTCTCCTTACTAGCTTTTGTGGCATATCCGAAAACTCCACTGTCTGTGGGTCTCAGGGTTTTTAATGAGTATTTTTCAAAGATAGGTTCCTCATCAACAGCGTTCTCCATTTCAACCTTGTTTGGATATAAATATAGCATTAGAGAAGTTTCTGCCTCACAGGCATGACAAGGTTTGGTTTCCAGAATATTGCTAAAATCTATCTTAGAGTAATTCAGCAGGTAGAATTCAGCATCAAAGTTTTTTGCAGCATCTCTTATAGCGCTGATCTGTAAGCTACTTAAGTGACCTGAGATTATAAAAATACGTCTGAACCCCTGTCCGACTAGGCTTGAAATTATATCCCTCAAATAGTTTCTGAGTGAGTCAAACTCTACCATTACACTTCCAGGATAATCTCTTGTTGAGCTAGAAACACCATACCAAACTATGGGTGCTACTAATATGTTTAGTCTCCTGCCTAATTCGTTTGCAATTGCTAAAGCTATATCTCCATCAGTTGTTAGGGGTAAATGATAACCATGCTCCTCAACACTGCCCAATGGCAGAATTACATCTTTATTTCTCTTTAAATACTCCTCAACATCTCTCCATGTTAGTTTGCTGAAGTCCATTTAACCTTAAATCATGTCTATATTTAATTATAAATATTAACTCTCCCAAAAATGAGGTGCAAATTTTGCAAGAGAAATGCTGTTATAAAGCTTAAATACGCCAATCTCAGATTATGCGAGGAGCATTTTAATGATTATTTTATTAGAAGAGTTAAGAGAACAATCAAAACTTACGAGCTCATTAGCGAAGGAGATAACGTTCTAGTTGCGATTTCTGGTGGAAAAGATAGCGTTTCTTTGGCCCATGCGTTAAGTATACTCTCGGAGGAAATTTCCTTTAAAATTTCTCTTCTGCACGTTAATTTAGGTATTGTGAACTACTCCGAGCAATGTTGCAGAGTTGTTAGGAGGATATCAAAGCAAATCAGAGCTAAACTTTATGTTATTGATTTAAGCAAGGTAATTGGCCATCCTCTTGTAGAGCTTTCAAGAATCACGAAGATCCCGCATTGTTCGCTATGCGGATTGATGAGAAGATATTTGATAAACTACTTCGCTCTTGCTAAAGGCTTTACAAAAATTTCTACAGGACATTTACTTGAGGATTTGCTGAAATATATACTAAAATCTTTCGTATTGCAGGATATCGAGCAACTCTCAAAACTTGACATTAAAAATGAAGGAAGAGGAAGACTTGTAACAAAAATAAAGCCGCTCGCTGAAATTAGCGAGATGGAGACCGAGTTTTATGTTAGGATTAACGATTTGCCAAATGTTGCGATGAGATGTCCTTTTAAACCAAAATATTTGATGGAGGATTTGCTAAAAAGTTTTTGGGATTCGCTTGAGGATAGGCATCCTAGCATAAAACTAGCATTTCTCAGAAAATTTATAAAAAATAAAAGCATGCTTAAACTATCTTCACCAAGTATAAGCGAATGTAAGATATGCGGAATGCCAACCAATAGGGAAATTTGCCTTTTTTGCAGAACTGTTGGTAGGATCAGAAATGTAACGGAAGTCTCAAAGTCCCTGGAAGAACTAGAATAATGTAGATAGGAAATTTACAAGAATTTTAGATAAAGTTGAAAAAATTTATCTTGTAACCTCTGCCTCCTTAAAAACATCCAGCAGCTTGGCTTTGCTTGGTTTTTCAAAATACTCGCGTATTGGTTTAATAATCTCATCCAGAGCTGCAGCAACCGCTTTCTTTAGGTCGAGTGGATGGAGCTCGCCTTTGGCATAGATTTCCTCAAGTTCGCTATAACTTTGAAGCTCTAGATCGCCGCCATACTTTTTAGGCCTCTTAATAAACAGGGAGTCCCTCTCTCTGAAGATTATGTATTTGCAAATTTCCAGCACTGGATTATCTTCAACTTGCCCTGCCGGACACCATGCCTTCTTTATTTTCTCCTCTATTTCCTCATACGTATCGTGTATAAATATAGCCGTATATGGCTTTGATTTGCTCATCTTTGCCTCCAGTACCCATTCCTCCTTACTTTTGGCTTCCGGTGGTTCTGCCAATCCAGTAAGTAGGTGGTGGTGCAAAGCCACGGGCTTCTGCCAACCTAGTTTAGGAAACACCTCCCTGCAAAGTACATGCACCTTTCTCTGATCCATGCCACCGTGAGGCAAGTCGTTGCCGAGATATTTCACATCGACAGCTTGCATTGGAGGATAAAGATACTGCGCAAAGGTCAAACTTTCCTCCTCTTTTCTACCCATTATTGTTAAGCATCTTACAACACGCTTTAGTGTAACTTTGCTGCAAAATCTTATAACATCCTTCCAGTATTCATCATTATTGTGATAAAGTTCAGAGCCTAAAGCAATTTTTACCTTTGGACAAAAGAATTTAAATGTTTCTTCAAAATATCTCGCAGCTTTTAATATGTTCTCCCAGGACCCTCCTAGCTTCCTGTTGATATAGCTATGCCAATCAGCAAGAAATACAGTGCAATCAAAGCCCGCCTTCGTTAAGTCGTTAATCTTATAACCGCACATGAACAATGTGCCTAAATGAAGCATACCTGAAATCTCAAACCCTATATAATGCTTAGGTTTTTCGTTAGTTTCAAGCAATTCTCGTAAATCCTTCTCAGTAATTATCTCCTCGGTTGGTGGCTTTTTAACAAGCTCAATTTTCGTTTCGACATCCATATTAAATCTAACTATGTGAAATTTTAAAATTCTTTACCAAAATTTTAATATCTAATGCACATAATCAACGTGCACACAAGAGATAGAATTGACTTTATAGATATAACTAGTAAAATTTCTGAGCTTGTGAAGGATGTAAAGGAAGGTATCGCGTTTGTGTTTGTTAAACACACAACCTGTGCTATTTTCGTTAATGAAAATGAGCCTGGCCTACTTGATGATCTGAAAAACGTTTTAGCTGAGCTTGTTCCTGAGAATAAAGATTACAAACATAACGTTGTTGATGCTAACGCAACAGCTCATCTTAGAAGCATACTACTAAAACCATTTTGCATAATTCCGATAAAGAGCGGCAAGCTTTGCTTGGGAACCTGGCAAAAAGTATTTCTTGCAGAACTCGACGGACCAAGAAATAGGAAAGTTATCGTTTTTATTGTGGGTAAATAGATATTGCTTGGACGAGACATAAAAACTTTAAACCTATTTTCGACATACATCTGCAAGTAACTCTATAAAAAGTCTTATCAAAGGGTATGACTTATTTACAGCCTTTTCACTTGTATATCGCATAGATATTTTTCTCAATAACATACCAACAGACTTTTCTCTGAGAATAACTAACGATGGTTTAGGAAAGATCCATACAGTTGAAGGTGAGGAAGATTTTGAGCATATCTCCAAGCAAATTGTTTTAGGGACAATTAAGATTCAGAGAAGGCAGCATGAAGCTTTTTAAGAATATCTTCGATGAAAGAAAACCTTAAGCAGTCTCTTGATGCGTATACATCAACTGTACCGTCTGCTCCTGGAGAAGAATGCAGAGTTACGATGAGATCATGATTTTTTAGTACTTCTTTTAGTCTATTTCCTCTTCTTTCAACGGCTGTGGAGTACGCATCCATAATGCACTTCGCAAGAACCCATACTTTAGATTTAGAACGCTCTAAAGATAAAAGCTCACTCGGACAACGAAGCGTATCTTCATCAACAAACTCGCCAATAAGAATGGATGTTTTGCTTCCAAAGCAATCTTCCCATAAATTAGTCCATTCCTTTGCTATAAATTTCCATCCTTCTCTCCCTACTTTTTCTCCTCTTGCAAGCTTTTTAGCATACTCGCTGGTTAAAAGTCCTTTTTTAACTAATAGCTTGTAAGCTCAGTTTGATAAAGATATTCAAAAAGTTCTTTCTTTTTTGGTCTGTAAAAGTGGATATTTTTTCTCTTTCTTAGCTTAGAATCTTTTGCAAGCTTATTAAAAACGTGTACAGCCACAGTTTCAAGTATTTCATCATACGTTATGCAAATCTTTATCCTAGGACGCCTCGAGAAAACTCGCATAAGTTTTCTATGAAGGGGCTCTGCAGTACTATATGACTCCAAGGCAGCTTGTTTACAGGCAAATTTAAATTCCTCAATCAACTCCTCGAGCGAGTTGGAAAGAGGCATAAAACTCACCTACTTTACAATTTGCAATTTCTTATTAACCTCTCTTGAGAAGTAGCAGATATTCAGCATAGAAACTCCATCATTAGAAAAATAGTGCAAAAAATAGAAACCTTGGATTTCATATGTTTTAGCTATTTTTCACCAAAAAGTGTCTATCATTAGAAGATTGATTTGAATAATATATTTGAATAATATAAAGGTTTTAACAAGCTCGTAGAGATAGACGTAACTACTAAATATTCAACAGTTATTTTTAGGACTAATTACTGTAAAAATGATTTGTGACGTTTGCAAAAAAAGGCAATCCGTTTACTACCAAAGATATAGCAAAAGGCTTCTCTGCAGGTTATGCTTTATCAGAATGGTTGAAGGGCGAATTAGAAGAAATATTAAGCAAAACAATCTTATTAAATACGGGGATAGGATAGCTGTTGCTGTTTCTGGAGGTAAGGATTCCGTAACGTGCCTTTATACCATTGCGAAGCTTAGGGATATTTTGAATGTTGAGGTAATTGCTATAAGTGTTGATGAAGGTATTAAGGGGTACAGGGAGGAAAGTTTAAAATTTGCAAGAAAAGCTGCAAAAAAACTTAAAGTTGAGCATAAAATAGCTAGTTTCAAGAAAATTTTTGGATATTCCCTTGACGAGATACTGCAAGTTGAAGAATTTCGAAAAAAAGCCTGCACATTCTGCGGTGTATTTAGAAGGAGGTGTATAAATATGCTTGCGAAGGAAGTTTGCGCGGATAAGGTAGCTACTGGACATAATTTAGACGATGAAATTCAAGCAATTATGATGAACTACATTAAAGGAAATTTGGAGAGATTAAGAAGACTTGGCCCCATTACCCTACCAAAGCGTGAGGGTTTTGTGCAGAGAATCAAACCTTTAAGATTAATACCTGAGAAGGAAGTTGCCTTATACGCCTTACTTAAGGGCTATGAAGTATATAATGGAGAGTGTCCCTACATTATATATGCTTTCAGGCACAGTGTTAGACAGATGATCAACTGGCTTGAAAGAAAGCATCCCGGTATTAAATTTTCTATTTTGGGCACTTATGATAGACTCAAACCGCTCTTCGGGAAATACATAAAAATTAATAAATTGAAACCATGTAAAATATGTGGTGAGCCTACTGCTCATGAGGTTTGCAAAGTTTGCTCACTACTAAAGAAGATCGAAGAAATGCTTTAACGAAGATGAGGGTTTGTGTGTTTTGCTCCAAGCCGTCGCTGGACATCTGTGCAAGGAAAGTATTTTTAGAGCTCAAAAAATTGATAAAAAGCGAAAATATAGAGTTCCTGGATATTAATGAGAAAGCCACTTTGGAGAACTTATACTTTCTAAATTTGAAAGATGCTCTTGAGAGTCTCCGCAGAAAGCTAAAATTTAAAAATATCGAAGATCTATGGAATGCTCTGTGGGAGAAGACTAAAGAAGCTACGAAGGATGAACTTAAATTTCCACCATACGAACATGAGATCTGGAGGAAGCAAGAGCTTAAATTGCTGAAGGAATGTCTTAAAAATTCGTATCTTAATGCTTATTCAAGTTTTTTTGAAAAAATTAAAAAGTTTATTACTAGAAAATGCGATTTGTTAATAGATCTCCAATGCAGATCTTTGGATGACTTCAAATTTGTTGCGGAACTGGGTAGAGGTTACGCTATTAGAAGGGGACTTGAGGAATTCATTCTTATGGAATACTATATAGGAGTTTCCAGAAATCTCGATATCAAGTTACATAAAGCATTTGCAATTGCACAAAGGACTGTCAACATTCCTTGTTTTCCTAAGTCTGAGCGTTATCCAGAAAAGTGGAACAGGAAATATGTTTCGATCTTGATTGTGGTTCCTTATAAACCCTTAAAAGGTAAACTATTTCCCTTCTTTAATCTTCATAGACAAAATAGGTTCAGAGGGGAACCTGTATGCCGAAAGGAATTCGTGGAAAGGTGCGTAAATTTCATGAAAAGTTTTCTTGTGGTCTTGGAAAGGAATTAGGATTTCTGAAGCTATAAACCAGGTAGAAAAATTACGCAAAAGTTGAAGGTTAGAGCATATATAATTCCTTAGAAATGTAAGGAATTAAAGCCATCAAAACAGCGAATCTCGTTACTTCCAACCTATTTGTTATGTTATGCGATAAATATCCAATGGATCCTATTTTCTCACCAATTTTCTCAATTCCAGATATTTTTTCCATAATTTCCTCGACTTCATAGCCATCCATCACTTTTTCAACTACTTCCTTAGGATACATAAATCCAGGGCTATGTCCCAAAGTTAATCTTCTTCTTCTATCAATAATTGCACAAAATTGCACGTCCATATAACTTTCAACACAAGGAACGTCGTAAATTCCAGCCTCAATGCCTACACCATACTCCGCATTAGTTTTATCGATTGCCTGTCTAGCTCTTGAAACAGCACCTTGTATGATTTCCTCTAAACCTATTGGCTGCTTTTTGCTTTTCACATCAACCATTATAACTCTAACTTCACCGAAAACCACTTTAAAAACGTCCTTTACTGCCTTAACCTTAAGTACATTTCTAGTACCCACCGCAACCTCCATTTTTTATGGCTCTCCAAAGATCAATTCGCAGAATGTCTGGAAATAGCTTATCGATAAAGACAAGCTTTGCAGAGTTTCCCTGCCAAAGCAAAAAATCGCTAAGCCTTTTCTCAGAAGTTCTTACTATAATATCAGGTTCGCTTTTGATCCAAAGATTTTCATTTATCGTTTCTTTATTTATGCTACGCACGGAAAACTTATTTTTTCCGATTTTTTCAGAAATTCTTTTAATGGCATCAACTATCTCCAATCTGGAGCTATAAGCTAGGCACATATTAAGAATTTTCCTATTATTTTTCCTTGTCAGTCTTCTGACAATTCTTATCTCCCTCTGAAGCTTTTTTGGAAGAAATTCGTAAAAACCAATTACATTTACTTTTACGAGTTTTCTAATCTTGTTTTTACGAATAAGCCTTCTGAATGCCTTTACGTAAAGTATAAATAGATATCTCTTTTCTTCGTAACTTCTTTTCAAAAAATTATCTAAAGACATACCATAAATCGTAAGCTCTTTAACCCTTCTATTAAACAAATACTCTATGAGCTGTTCAAGCTTTCGTATACCCTGCAAATACCCAAAGAATGCTCTAAAGTTCCTCCTAGCAGCCCATCTCCTATTGCCATCAGGAATTATTGCGATATGCATTTATAAATTTTGAAAACCCTTACTTAAATATTTATTTACTATTCAAAAATGGACAAAAACATCTTACCGAAGAAATCCGAATTTTCAAGCTGGTACACTGCAATTCTGGAGTTAGCCGATATAATAGACAATAGATATCCCATAAAAGGATGCATCGTTTGGAAACCTTACGGTTACGAGATAAGACAAAGAGTAATTGAAATTATGAGAAAGTTGTTAAATGAAACTGGTCACAAAGAATGTCTGTTCCCGCTTCTAATTCCCGAGAGCATTTTTAAAAAAGAAGCTAAGCATATAAGAGGATTCGAGGGTGAAGTATTCTGGGTTACACAGGGAGGTTCGGAAAAATTGAACGAAAAATTAGTACTTAGGCCTACATCGGAAACTTCCATATACCCAATGTTTGAGAAGTGGATAAGAAGCCACAGAGACCTACCTTTAAAAATCTACCAGATCGTGAGTGTTTTTCGCTACGAAACAAAACATACGAGACCCCTATTGAGGATAAGAGAAATTACAACATTTAAGGAAGCTCATACTGTCCACGCATCTGCTGAGGATGCTGAAAAGCAAATAGAGGAGGCCGTTAGGATATATAGAAGATTCTTTGATTTTCTCTGCATACCTTATCTAATTTCAAGAAGGCCTGAATGGGACAAGTTTGCAGGTGCCGAATACACCATAGCCTTTGATACAATATTTCCTAACGGTAAAGCTTTGCAGATCGGCACTGTGCATAATTTAGGCCAAAACTTTGCTAGGGCTTTTGAAATTAAGTATCTTGATATTGATAGAGAGGAGAAGTATGTCTATCAAACGTGTTACGGTATTTCAGATAGAGTTATTGCTAGCCTGCTTGTTATCCATGGAGATGATAGAGGTTTGTGCTTATTACCGGAAATTGCTCCGGTACAGATTGTTATAGTACCCATTCCTTATAAGGGGAGAGAAGAGGAGATTAATACCTATGCAAATCAAATTTATGAGAAATTGAAAAAGGAGTTTAGAGTTGTGCTTGATGATAGAAAAGATGTTAGGCCTGGCAGAAAATTCTATGAATGGGAGTTAAAGGGTGCTCCCATAAGAATAGAGGTCGGACCTGAAGATGTTGAGCAAAATAAAGTTACAGTTTTTAGAAGAGACAAGCTTGCTAGGAAACAAGTTAGTAAAGAAATGCTTTCAAAGCGTATTAGAGAATTGTTTGTAGACATAAAGGAAAATTTGAAGAAAAGAGCTTGGGAAGAATTTAGAAATAGAGTCATATATGTAAAGGGCGAATCTGAGATTTTGGAGGCTATAGGAAATGGTATAGCGTACGTAAATATCTGCGGTGAGTGCAAAAAATCCGTCAAAAGCTTGGAGAGAAGGTTGGGAATTAAAGTTCTTGGTTTTTGGAACTCTACTAAGAAAAGCTGCATTTTCTGCGGAAAGGAAACAGATCAGATAGTATACTTTGGGAGAAGCTATTGAGAAGTTAAATAAAATAAAAATTGACAAAATCAATTTAAGGGGCCGTGGGGTAGTCTGGCAGCCTGCCGGCCTGGGGCGCCGGTGATCCCGAGTTCAAATCTCGGCGGCCCCACTAATGATTTAAAAAAATATTTGAGAAGCTAATAAGCTATAAAGGCTGCGAACGAAAATTCTAAAACAGATTTTTCAGCTTTCTATTTTTCAAGTATAAAAAGCGGGAAAACAAGCTTATTATAACTTTCAAAAAGAGAGTTAAGCCAATAGAACCTAAAGACTATGCGTCTTTTGATGTGAACTTAATTAATATAAATAACTGGTTTTATCAACAGAAGAATAGTTAGATTTGATTTAAAAAAATATACCATATTCACAGAGTTTAGGAGGAAAAGAGAAAGAAATTCAAAAACTTGCTAAGACTAAGCAAAAACCTGTCCCATCTGTTCAGGCAGACTATTTGCCTATCGAGGGCAGTTGATGAGATGCAAAAATTGCAAAATAATTACAGATAGGGATGTTGTGGCTTGCTTAAACCTTCGGATGTGGGCTTGAGGGTTACCCCGAAAGGGGATATGCTTTGGTGATGTGCCCCAAAGCGGATGATGCCTATGAAAGGCTGCGTCTGCTGAACCCCTGGATCTGGGGGTTTGAAGCCTGTGAGAGTTGAGTACAGAGGTGTTGATCTTAGCTGTAATGCATACTTAGCAATATCAGCAATGCTTGCTGCAGGACTTGATGGTATCAAAAGGAAAATAGATCCTGGAGATCCTCTGATGAAGGATGTTTATAAATTATCATCAAAAGAAAGGAGAAAGTATGGGGTTAGAGAGTTGCCAACAACTCTAAAAGACGCGCTAGAATGTTTAGAAAGTAACGAATTACTGAGAAGGGTCCTTGGCAGGCATATATATGAAGCATTTATAGAAATCAAATCCGATGAGTGGAACCAGTACCGTCTATATATAACACCTTGGAAATACGTAAGATATCTCAATATATAGCTCTCTTTTATAGCTTTTTGGATTGAGGCATAGTTTGCTAAGTATTTTGATTGTGTAGCATTGGTGTAACAATAGTGGCAAGTTACACTTTAATGAAAAGTTTAGTTATTAACTTAACTTTAACAACTTTAGAGAAATAAGAGCAAATAAGCATGGAAGATGACATCAGCTTTATAGAGGCTGCTGCAAAGGAGATATTAAGCGAGAGTGATGTAACAAAACTAGAGAAATTCTTTGAGCTTCGATACTACAAGGAGTTAGTAGAGGTTGTTAGGGAATATCCTGAAAGGAAATCAATTATTGTTGATTACTGGGATTTAGACAGATATGACGCTGATCTAGCCGATAAACTGCTAAACTCTCCTGAAGAAGTTATTAGTGCCGCCAAAGATGCTATTAAAAGATTGGATTTAGGTATAAAGGACATTGATATCAATGTTAGATTTACAAATCTGCCAGAGAGCTGCCATGTTAGAATCAAAGACATTAGAAGTGAGCATCTTGGCAAGCTAATAGTTGTGGAGGGTATTATAAAGACCATAAGCGAGGTTAGACCTGAGTGTGTAGAAGCAGTTTTCAGGTGTCCAAGCTGTAATAAAAAAATAAACGTTAAACAAGATGGAAGGAGATTTTTAGAGCCACAGCAGTGTGATTGCGGGAGAAAAGGTAGATTTCTTCTGGAGGAGAATGAAACAAAGTATCTTGATGGCCAGAGAATAAGAATGCAGGAACCTCCCGAGGTTTTGGAAGGTTCGGAACAACCCTCTCAAATTTATGTACACTTGGTTGATGATTTGGTATCTCCCAGAGAAAGGAGAAAAATAATGCCAGGTAATAGAATAAAAGTTGTAGGAATTGTAAAGAAGGTTCAGGAAAAAAGTCCTGGAAATGTTAAAACACCTAGATATGATATTTATATCGAGGCAAATTACATAGAACCCGTTGAGAGAGAATTTGAAGAAATTGAACTAACTAGGGAGGATATTGAGAAAATAAAGGAGCTATCCCAATATCCAAATTTATACGATTTGCTAGTAGAGTCCATTGCACCAACAATTTACGGATATAAGGAAATTAAGGAAGCCATTCTTCTGCAATTATTCGGTGGTGTTCCCAAGATCCAACCAGACGGTACTAGGATACGTGGAGATATACACATTTTCCTTATAGGTGATCCTGGAACTGCTAAATCCCAGTTACTTCGTTATATAGCGAATTTAGCACCAAAAGGTCGTTATGTTAGTGGTAAAGCTGCTACAACAGCTGGTTTGACAGTAACCCTCGTAAAAGATGAATTTGTAGGTGGTTGGACCCTAGAAGCGGGTGCTCTGGTATTGGCTAACAAGGGTATTGTTTGCGTAGATGAGTTTGAGAAAATGAGCAAGGAAGATAGGAGCGCTTTGCATGAAGCAATGGAACAGCAAAGTTATCATAAAGATTTTGAAATAATGCTGGCAGACGGTTCTAAAGTTAGAATTGGGGAATTTATTGATGATCTCATGGAGAGATACAAAGATTTTGTGATAAAGGGTAAGGATACCGAGATCCTTTATGTAAATAATATCTACGTAATGGCTTATGATATTAGCAAAAAGGATATTGCTGTTTGCAAAGCTGATAGGATAAGCAGACATAAAGCTCCAGATAAATTTGTAAGGATAGAGTTTGAGAATGGCAGAAGTATTATGGTGACACCTGAGCATCCCATGCTTGTTTGGAAGGGGGATAACATAGAAACAATAAGAGCTGACAGATTGAAAGAGGGTATGCTAACGGTGGGGGTGAGAAAATATAAATTAGAACCTGTAGGAGCTTCTTTTGATGAGAGTATGGGAAACCCTTATTATGGATTGCAGACGATAACATCTTGCGCAGAGCCTGCTTTTGGGTGCCCCCATATTCATCTTGCACTGGGAGACTTCAATTACTTAAGATGTACTACTCCAAGGGTATCTGTTGAAATAGACGCTAAACTTGACAAGCTGAAAAGAGTTCCGAGGTTTGTCTTCAATAATAAAGAAAAAATAAGATTTATAAAATCACTTTTTGAAAAATACGGCTGTGTTGTTGAGGATAAAATAGTTTTTAGAACATCATCGCGTTTGTTTGCGGAGGATTTACAGGATTTTCTGCTATTCTTAGGGATATACTCGCGTATCGAGCATGATGAGCGTGATTATAAAGTTGTTGTTTCGGAAGCTTATTCCACAGCCGAATTATCTAAAATTCTTGCAAATGTTCATGGATACTCTAAGAGAAAGCGCAATTATGAGAGTTCGATGAAGGGTAATATGAGGTTTCTAAAGGTAAAAAAAGTAGAAGTAATCGAAAATAAGGGCTCTAAATGGGTTTATGATATTACGGTTGAACCATATCACTTATTTGTATCTCACGGTCTCGTTCTACACAATACCATTAGCGTTGCAAAGGCAGGGATAGTGACAACATTAAAAGCTGAAACTGCAATATTAGCTGCAGCGAATCCAAAGTATGGAAGATTCGATAGATATAGACCATTATATGAGCAAACGGATATAGGCCCCACTTTGCTAAGCAGATTCGATTTAAAGTTTCCCTTACTGGATGTACCGAAAAAAGATAGAGATGAAAAGCTTGCCGAGCATATTATCAAAGCACACGCTAATCCCAGCTATATAAAACCACCAATATCTCCAGAATTTTTAAGAAAGTACATAGCATATGCAAGGAAGGTTTGCAAACCTAAACTTAGCGATGAAGCTATGGAGGAGATAAAGAATTTCTACGTTAACCTGAGAAATAGCTATTCGGAGGAGGCAGAAGCTATAGTACCGCTGACACCAAGGCAGTTGGAGGCATTAATAAGGCTTGCCGAGGCTTCTGCTAAGGTTAGACTTAGTAACGTTGTAACAAAGGAAGATGCCCAGCGCGCAATAAGATTGCTTGAGTATTCCCTTAAATTACTGGGAACGGAACCTGAGACTGGAAAAATAGATATTGACAGAATTGATGCTGCTATGAGTTCTTCGCAAAGAAGCAAAGTTGCTACAATACTTGAAATAGTGGATGATTTAGGTAAAAATAGGGAGGATGGCATACCGGTAGAAGAAATAGTTGAAGAAGCAAAGAATAGGGGCCTCAGAGAGAGTGACGTTTATGAATTAATTGATAAATTAAAGATAAAGGGAGACCTATGGGAACCAAAGCCTGGTTTCATAAGGAAGATCTAGGGTTACTTAAGTATTTTACAGTAATTCTACCATTCTTCCTGTTTTCGCAAATGATAGGCATGTTCATCGCAAGCAGAGCGCTACCTATTATTAGCCAAACGCATGTCGAAAACTTAAGCGCTACTAATTTCCTAATATCCTTCGCGATTGCTGTAGCGTTTATTTTCCTAGCTATGAGGCATGTTAAAGTGATTAAAGGAGTGGTGTATTTGGCGCTTTTTTCTGGCATATTTTTTGTGTTTTCATGGATTTTTCCACTAATACCTGCAATACTGATCTCAATAGCTTTGATAATAGTTAGAGAGAAGTTTGGAAATATGATAATACACAATCTCGTCTTATCCATCGCCATCGGAGGTATCGGCTCATATTTCGGGATTCTAATTAGCTTAGAAGAAGCCATATTAATTATCTTGATACTTTCAATCTACGACATCTTTGCTGTGAAATCTGGTTATATGGTAAAATTTGCAAAAAAACTTACCGAAAAGAGGGTACCGATATCATTTCTTTTTGGGGATGTCTCAATTAAGAATCTTTCAATTTCCAATGTAGAGTGGGATAAAGGAAAGAAAAAGATCTTTATACTTGGGGGCGGGGATGTTGCGTTTCCAACAATGATAAACGCTTCTGCTTTCATAGCTGTTGGTTTAAAGGCCAGTATATTGGTAGTTGTATTTTCAACACTAGGATTATTTTTAAATCATTTAATAGTTGTTAAGAAGAGGCAAGCCATACCCGCATTACCTTTAATAACCCTCGGCTGTTTAATAGGAATAATACTTTCAATATGATAAGAGCAACTGCAAAAAAAGTTACGATATGGGATCTGGTAAATGGGAAGTTTGTTAGGGATAGCGATAAATTTCCAGGAAGCTATGTAATAACCCCGTATGGTGTTTATGTGTCGAGAGCGAGGATTATGGGTATCATTGTAGATAAATTTGTTAGTGATGATTGGCTATACGCTACTTTAACAATTGATGATTCTACGGAAACAATAAGATTAAAACTTTTCAGAGAAGATACGAAGATAGTGAAGAAGTTTATGATAGGAGATCTTGTGGATGCCATAGGAAAGGTAAGGGAGTACCAAGGCGAGATTTACATACTTCCAGAGATAGTGAGGAAAGTTGATAGTTTTGACTGGGAACTTCTAAGGAGGTTGGAAATTCTGAAGGAAAGAATAAAGTTAAGAAAGATAAAAGAAGAATTTGAAAGGGAGCTGGAGAGAGCAGGAAGTATCGAAAAACTTGAGGAAACACTTGACGAAGATTTATTAAAAAAATTTGAGGGATTAATTAACTATTATAAAATTTCCACTGAGGAGTCCTTCGATGTAAGTGAATTGAAAGAGCAGGTTCTAGAAAAGATAAAAGAGTTAGATAGTGGACAGGGTGTTGGGTATGACGATCTTCTAAAGACTCTTAGAGTTAGTGAAAAGCATTTGGACGCTGCATTGACGTCGTTGCTTGAAGATGGCGAAATTTACGAGCCTGTTAGCGGATATTTTAAGAGGTTAGAGTAAGCAATGAAAAGAAGAGTTCAGGTAACAGGCAAAAGTACTTTTACCGTTTCTTTGCCGAAGAGATGGGCTGAAAAGGTAGGTTTGATGAAAGGTCGGGAGGTCGAAATAAAAACTTTTAGGGACTTCCTAATTATTAAAACTGGGAAATATGGTAAAAATTTTAGAGTTATTGATGGGGATAAAATAAGGGATAGAGAAATCCTGCTTAGGAAGATACTAGCATCCTATTTTGATGGCGTAAAGGAAGTTAAAGTTATTAACGTTGATCCGTTACTTGTAAAGAAAGCTATTACCAAGCTGATGGGTTTGGAGGTTGTAGAGGAGGATAAGGATTTTATAGTGCTTAGGGATGTGCTGGACATTTGCGAATTACCTGTGAAAAAAGTCTTGAGGAGAATGCTATCTATAATCAAAAGCATGTTGATTTTGCTTAAAAGCAACAACCTCCAACAACTTTATACCTTGGACGATGAGATAGATAAATTATACTTCCTCGTTGTCAGACAATTAAGGAGAGCCGTTGCGGATCCCGAGTTTTCAGAGAAAATAGGTGTAACCCCCGTGGAGTGCTTAGATTATAGGATTGTCGCAAAAGAGCTCGAGGAGATAGCTGATGATATAGTAAACTTAAGTAATGAAAATGTTGAGGATGCAGCTCTTCTAGATAGTATAATAGAGTTGCTAGCGCTCTCGTTAAAATCCTTGCTGGAAGGCGATATCGAACTTGCAAATTACGTGAGGAGGGAGATAGAGAAACTGAAGAGAAATTGCCCAAAAGAGTTAATTAATGTTGCAGAAAGAGTGGCGGATATATCAGATATCGTTTCTAAATGATTAAGAATCACAGGAAATTACGCGAGTGGGAGTAACTATAAAGTTTACTTTCTCATCATGAGGCTCCATTAGGTATGATATATCTTCAAACACCTGCAGATCGTGAACATACCCTCCACCCTTGCCAATCCTATTTCCCTTCAAATCTACAGCTACTGATCCTATGATAGCTAAATCTGCAAATATATTGGTTATTGGCTTGGCATTCTTCAAGACATCTCTTAACCTTGGAGAATATCGCATTATAGCAACGAAACCGTGCCTTAATCGAGGAGTTGCCATGATAATTTTCTTCCCTTGATTTAAACCGTATTTGATGAATAGCCTTTGAGGAGTATCTGGTGATATAAAAACTATTCTTGCGTTTCTCCATATTTCTAATTCGATAAGCCTTCTTACACTATTTTCTGAAAAATTTAAAGTTTGGAATACAATTTTCGTATGGGAATCTCGAAATTCCTTGATTTTTTAGCGTTCTCCAAACGAATTCTCTAATTTCTTTTTTTGAATTAAAAGGTTTTCTCAGTTCCACAAGATTAAAACTTAAAATATTATTAGGAGTTTTAATATGTATGGGTAGCAGGCTAGGCCGGGGGGGTAGGGGTCCCCTGTAACCGCAAAACCCCTTATGGCGGGGCTGAAGCCTCTAGGAAGGTATAGCATCTTTATGCTAGCATCCAACCCTAACAATGAGTACCTACTCTACAGGGTTGGTAACTGCGGATATAGGGTCAGGCCTGGAAGGGAGCAGCCCTAACCGTAGTTATCAACGCTTGTAGATGTTAGGTATGAGGGGTGGGTTGGAGGAGCTAGCATAAAGATGCTATATCGACTTGGAGGCGTGCCTGCTACCCTCTTTTAGTTAACTATGTTATTAGTTACCTTGCAAAGTTTAAATATAATGCACAATCCTCTTTGAGATATTATGAGACAGGAAGTGATTGCAATAATACTTACAGCTATTGTGGTAGCATCTTTAACATATTTGGTAACATCTCTCTATCTCGTATCTTCGCAAACCTCTGTTGTCCCTATGAGTACCGCTCAAACTCAAGAAGTAAATAAAACATCATTAAAGAAGCTTACCCCGCCTAACATAACAGGTAATAACACAATAGTTGTAGAGGTTCCTGCAGTAGACCAAAAGGGTAATGGTGTCCCTGCATATATAGCTGTGGAAATAAAGCCTGGAAAAGGTAGAGTCCTTGTTGATATAGGGAGTATTTTGAGTTATTACGATACACAAAACTCAGCTAGGGTTGCTGTTAAGGTTGCTGAGAATTTCACTGGAAAAAGCTTGGAGAACTATGATGTAATTTTTTCGTTTAAAGCCCCCGCCCCAGTGGTTGAGGGAGGATCCGCTGGTGCTGCAATGTGTGCAGCAGTTATAGCTTTGTTAGAAGATAAGAAAATAAGAGACGATGTTATGATAACTGGTACAATAAATATGGACGGGACAATCGGTCCTGTAGCGGGTATACTAGCTAAAGCTAAAGTCGCAAAAGATGAAAATAAGACAACATTTTTAGTTCCACTTGGTCAGAGTAGGCAAGTTGAATATAAGGAGAAGAAGAGCTGCTATGGGCACGGCAACTGGGAATTCTGCTATACAGAGTATACGCCTGTGGAGGTGAATATTGGGGAGAAACTAGGTTTAAACGTTACTGAGGTTAAAACAATAGAAGATGTTGTTAAATATATGCTTACCTAACTAAATTTACATAGTAACATCCATTAAAAATAAAATTAGTATGAAAGTTTCACTTAAAGATATTATCAATTACTGTGCAAGATTAGAGATTTCAGATAAATCCGCAAAATTTACTGAGGTTACTTTAGATGAGGGAGAACAGAAAATTCTTAAGGATATCATAAGGAAATTTAATCTTGAAACACCTCAAGATTTTAGATATAAGCTTTGGAAGATACAGGAGTATCTTCTTGGCGCAAATTTCAAGGTAAAGGTAAAAATCTTGTATCATCTTTATAAACGCTGCGTTGGGATTGCTGCTGTATTAAAAGCTCTTAGGGGGGATATTGAGAGAATATTTTATGATAGTAATGGTAACGTATATGTTATAGTTAACAAAAAGCTTATAAAAACAAACATTGTTCTACCCGAGCACAGAAGAATTGAAGTCGTAGTACCATCGAAGATTATCGTTCAGATTGGAAGCAAGAATATTGTTGAGGGTTTCGTAAACCCGCCTTTAACAACAGATGGTGTTTTTCTTATAGACGGCGTGTCTAAGAAAACTAAAATCGTTCAAGGAAGATTTTTGCTGGAGATCCCTCCCTTGGAAAAGCCTGGTAAATATCTAGGAAAATTGGTAATTGAAACACCCTCTTACGCTATAGCTAGAGAAATTTATATAAGGGCTAAAGGGTGCAGAATCATCCTCAATATACCCGCAACTGTTTGGGTAAATGAGGAGATTGAGGCCTCTGGAGCGATTCTGTGCGAAAAGCTTCCGAAATCTTTGAAAATTTTCCTAAATAATAATTACTTGGCTGATTGCATGGTAAATAAAAATGGAAGCTTTAATTTTACGTTACCTGCATTTTCGAAAAGCGGCATTTTCCACCTAAGGTTAAAAGGAAAAAATGTTGATATAGAGAAAAAATTATTGGTACAAGATTTGATTATAGAAATAAACGCTGAAAGGGAGAGCACTATAGAAGAGGGCGCTAAAATTAGCGGTAATATAACGGTTCTTCCAGAGAAGAAACCTTTTAGAGGAAATGTTTCTATTAAAATCCCAGACGCAAATATAGAGGATACCATTAGCGTGGACGGATCTTTTTCGTATGAATTCAGGCCTGAAAAAATAGGAAACTATAAGGTTATTGTTTCCGTTAAAGCTGATGGCAAAGAATTTAGAAAAACTGCGGAAATTAGAATAGGTAAAATTTCGCTTAGCGTTAAGCATCCCTCCATTCTTTTTGAGGGAGACTTTGCAAGAATATACTATGAGGTCGTTCCAACTAATGCCTCTCCGAGGGATGTATGCGTGGAAGTCTTTGTTAATGGTAAGAGAATTTACAGAGGTAGCGAGCTGAAATATGTAGTTACCGAAAAGATAAGTGGAGAAACGCAGGTTGAAGTGATCGCTAAGAGGGATGAGAAAATTCTTGCGAAATATAAGGGGACCATACGCATCATTAAGATGAAACCACCAGAGATACCAAAGTTTCTTAGAATCGGTGAGAAATATAAATTTGAAGTTCCTCCAGAGATTGAAGTTTCATGTGAAAATTGTGAAGTTTTGAGCGAGGAAGGCAGACGCATAGTAGTTATAGGACCTTATCCTGAGGGGGAGCATAGATTTAAGGTAAAACTGAGGAAAAATGGTCTGGAAAAAGAACTTGTTGGAACTGTATACGTTGAGGGTGTTGTTATTGAAGCTAATAGCAGGGTTAAGGCAAAAAAAGTTAGGGTTGAGGGGAAAATTCTTGGTAAGCAATCAAGGAAGTTAATTGATGATGTGATAAACATAACTATAAGAAAATCTGGTAAAGTTGTAGCCTCTGGAAAAATAAATACAAGCGGAGGTTATTTTGTTAAAGAGTTTGAATTAGATGAGGGTGGATTATATAACATAGATATCGTTTCCGAGAGATACAAAGCTAGGTACTCTCTAGAAGTTAGCATACGAAGCTTAGATGTTGAATGCAGCATCCCGAAGGAGGTTACTGCTGATGTATATTTGATCAAAGGTAGAGCATGGCTTGTTGAAAAGGAGAAGGTGCCTCTGAGTAATAAAGAGCTTATAATGGAGGTTGAAGGTCAGAAGCGTACTGTTGAAACGAATGGAGATGGCTATTTTGAAACCGAGGTTAGGTTACCTAAAGATAAGGATGTTGTTAAACTTACTTTTAAGTATAAGGATCTTCTCAAGACAGTTAGCCTGAGATATTCTAAACTAGAGATCATATCAAAGATTTCTAGAACAACTGTAAATCCTGCAGAAGGTGTTAGTATAAAGGTCGTAGTCAGAAGAAAGGGTGAGCAAGAAGCTATTATTGATAGAGGTATCGTTACTTGCGAGGTGCTAGATGATAAAGGTAAAATGATAACATCGAGATCCCTAAAGTACGATAATAAGAGCAAATGTTGGGTTGGAACAATAATTGCACCCCCATTACCAGGCGTTTATCCCATCAAGATTAAAGTAAGAACATCCGACGGTATTTATGGTGAAGCTATGCTATGACAATAAAACTTTTTTTTAAAAAATATTTTCTTGACCCTATTCGCATGAAAACTGGCTATAACGTTGTAAATACAGTAACTTATGCATTAATATTCGTCCTAGCCATACTCGCCGTACATAAACTTTTCCATAGGCTAAAGATAAAACTTGACGATGATTTTCCGAAGGTTATGCTTCCCTTCGTTTGTTTAGGGGCACTAATAAGAGCTAGCGTTGATATTGGTATATTGCCCTATAGCTACATTCTGGTAACCCCAGGAATCTACTTTTTGCTTTTCTTTACAGTTTGTCCTTTATTTATAGGGGTTTATAAAATTTCGGAAAAGAAAAATTTTAGTTATAAGAGAATCCTAGTAATAGTAGGTGTAATCGCCACCGCTTTCTTTCTACTCTTAATTGTACCATATATAAAAAATCCTGTAGCTTTTTTAACATTTCTTATACCCTTACCATTTATGGCTATCTTAAAGCTTAGGTTTGTGGAAATGAGAATGAAATTGGAAAGAAACGGACTTCTCTGCATCTATGCCCACACATTTGATGGTAGTAGCACATTTATTGGTAGTGATCTTTTTGGATATGTCGAGCAGCATGTTTTACCAAGATTTTTTGCAAATCTTCTAGGTACAGCATTATTTATGATACCACTTAAATTTGCAGTCTCTCTTTTGGTTGTTTATTACGTCAGAAAAGAAGTTCGAGACACCTCATTTAAAAATCTTATTTATTTTGCTATCTTAACAATTGGCTTAGCTCCTGGTATAAGAAATACTTTAAGGATTGCTACCTTCTCCTAGTAGGTTTAGGACCCAATCTCTCAAAAAACTTTTGGTATTCTCCAACAGCTGTATTCCTTTCTCAGTTATCTGATAATATTTTCTCCTTCTACCATTGATAACTTTCCATTTTATCTCCACATAACCCTCCTTTCTCAGCTCATAAAGAGTTACATATGGCGTTATCAACGCGGACTCAAAGCCAAATTCTTCTTTAATTTTATCCTTTATTTCATATGCATACATTGGTCGTTTTTTTAAGAGAAGAAGTATATAAAACCACAAAAACTCCACAGTTAGTTTTCGCTTGAGCTTCTTCAGTCTCATTAATTTCTTAGTTTTCTGAATATTTTAAGATTGTTAAATTTATATAAACTACTGCCTAGTTGTAAATTTCATTCCTGTTTTACCATCTTGCTTTGTTATCAGTCTTATCTTGTATTTGGTAAATTTTTTGAAAAGCTAGAAGCTTTGTTGTTGCTAAGTTCAAATTTATATCATTCTTCTGCTGAAGTTTCGGGATTATAAACTTGAGAAAATATTAACTATACATATTGAAAACGAAAAAATATGAAGATAAGAAAAAGCTGGTATAAGCTTATGGTTTTTTTGCAGTGACCCTTATTGTGGTGGAGCTGTAGCCCATACTCCAAAATTAGGTCACCTAACCCTTTATAAAATTTAATCCTGAGAATAAAGCGGAAGAAATAAGAGATGAAAATGCTAGCAGAGTGGCTATAGAGATAAAACCAGAAATCTATAGAGGTTTATTTCCATATCTGGAAAAGTTACGGTAATTGAGGAAGCATTTCCAGAAAATTTCTCTGGATGTGTTGAAAAAGACAAAGCAAGAGAAATAGCTCTTGATATCCTTCTAGATGATGAGGATGCAAGAAAAGCTATTTCGGAACTAATTGAAAGATATGGTGACTTAATAGTAGAATACGGCGACTTACAGAGCATAGCTGAATCAAAGAACGAAAAATTTATAGAAAAGTTTGTATCGGGGAGTTCATAATCTATCCAAAGGATCTCCTTTCGAGGAATATTACTATAAATACTAAAGTGGATTTATTAACAGGAAACTTTACTTAGCTTCAATTTCATGTGACGAAGTGTTAGACAATCTCTGCATTCGCTATATAGATCTTGAGCTTAGAAGGCCAACGGATAGGGAGAGGGAATTCGTGAAAGAAGTTTTAAAGGATAAAGGGTATGAATGGCATAGGATAAGCATGGCTGTTGAGCAACTTTATACGATGCTACCAAACGGAACTCTTGTTCCTTCATCGGTTATGTATTGGGTAATTCTCGAGCCTGAGACTTCAGAGGGTGTTTACAGAGCTACTGTTTTGAATTTTAATA
This sequence comes from Candidatus Undinarchaeota archaeon, assembly GCA_964633445.1. Classification (GTDB taxonomy): domain Archaea; phylum Undinarchaeota; class CAZWFW01; order CAZWFW01; family CAZWFW01; genus CAZWFW01. The sequence goes on from CAZWFW010000004.1 coordinate 29,275, forward strand.
GTAATAAAGTTGAGGATATACATGCAAAGGAAGTATTCGCAATTTCCTCATCTGGATTGATCAGAAGTTAAAAATTCGACTGAATGAAGAAGGAATGGAGTATTTAATGTAGTCAATTTACCACAAACGGATATCCAATTGGCAGGCAATGAGATATAAGATATAAAAGTAAAGTTTTTATAAAATGTAGATGCTATTTTAATTAATGAGAGCAACTTTTATAATAAGTTTAGTTATTATAGCCATAGTGATTCTACCCACTGGTTTCTGTTTATGTAGCCTGAAATCCACCAGTTGTGACCCTGTAAACGAAGTTGAAGTTCTGCAACTTACGAATGCAACAAATGCTCATGCCGCTTTACCTTCATCTGTTTCAGGCATTGACTATGCTTACAAACTGTGCTGCTCCAAACCAAATATAGATAGCGTGATTAGTACCACTGATTCATGTCCTGCAGATGCTGTAGGGATTATACGCTTATCGAGCACTAATAATTCACATGTGGAAATTCCCTCGTATACTAACTACAGTTATTTGGTTTGTGTTAACTCATCTCCATACTACATACTCAGCTGTAAAATAGGAGATAACAGCTGTCCCAACGGTTATACAGCTATATTATCATTATCGAGCTATTCCAATGCTCATGTAGCCAACGGAGCTGAATATAAAATAAAGATATGCTGCAAAAGCGAAAAGATTGTTGATATCGAAGCTGGAACTACTAATATGGGAAATATACCTATCGGAGAATCAAGAGATGTAGACATTATTGTTGAAGCTAAAAAAGCTCCGTTAAATGTTACTATTAAGGTTACGGGTGAGGCTGGTGGATACACATATCCAGCAGCACTTTCCTATGAACTCAAATGGGTTGACGATTGCTCTGGCCAACCTTGCCTAAAATTTAGTGCTCCTGGGAAAAAAGTTTTTACATTGAGAATACATGCAAACGTTGCCGGAAATTTAACTGCTAATGTTTTGGCATTTATTGATAGCTACGAAATCGATAGTGTAAAGATAGAGGGATATGTTTACTCAGCTGAGCTAAAGTTTACAAAGATTAAGATTGCTCCAGATCTTAACATTTATGCTATTGCTACCGCTTTACTTCTTAGCTTAGCATATCTTAGGAGATTTCTTTTTAAGGAAATGTTATTTGAAGTTTAATGAGACTTATATCTAAGAATTTTATTAAAAGAGAACTAAGAAGATTAGATTTGCATATTGAAGGTTTGAAAATTCTTTCGGAAAAAAGCGATCTTCTCGCTATAAAGATTGGTGAACTTACCGCAACGCAGGCACTAATTTTAAAACAGGAAGCTCTTGCCATGGGGGCTGATTTTGCTTTGCCAAAGGATGTTATTGTTCTTAAAAAGAAGGATGATATCGAGGGAATACTTATTTCTGATGTTAGAAGACTTAAAGCTCTTATCGTAAAATTAAAAAAGCAGCCATTCAAACTATCATCACTTTCCAGAAGACTAGAAGAGCTGCTTAGGAATATTTATCGTCCTTTAAAGGATATAAGATGCGGAGAGTATAAGCTAAGAATCTCTAAAAAAACATGCATAATGGGTATAATAAATGTTTCTCCGAACTCTTTTTATGAAAAAAGTAGGTTTTGTTATGCAGATAAGGCTGTTGAGTACGCTAAAAGTGTAGAAAGGTTTTGTGATATAATCGATGTCGGTGCCGAGTCAACAAATCCCCTGGCTAAGCCAATTTCTGCAAAGGAAGAACTGAGGAGGATTATCCCTGTTGTCAAAGTACTTCTCGATGAAATAGATTTACCAATTTCCATTGATACTTATAAGCCGGAAGTTGCTAAGGAATGCCTAGAACTTGGAGCTCATATGATTAATGACGTTACGGCTCTTAGATGGAGCAAGGAAATGGCAAAAGTAGTTTCAAAATACGACGTTCCAGTAGTTCTAATGCATATGAGGTTTCTGCCTGGTAGAAAGTATGAGAAGTTTCCTGAATATAAAGATTTGATGCAGGAAATTTACAACTTCCTAGCTGAGAGGATAAAATTTGCTACGCAGTACATTGGAGAGGATAAAATAGTTGTTGATCCTGGTATTGGATATGGCTACTTTGGCAAAAATGCTAGGCAGAGCTTAGAAATTATCGCAAGATTGGACGAACTTAAAGGTTTGGGAATGCCCATTCTTGTCAGCCCCTCAAGAAAGAGTTTTATTGGTGAGATATTAGATCTACCGCCGGAAGAAAGGCTTGAAGGTAGCTTAGCGGCAAATGTCATCTGCGCTTTGAAGGGAGCTAATATAATAAGAACACATGATCCAAAAGAAACAAGTTACGCCATAAGAATTGTAGATAGCTTAAAAAGCTTAGTTTAGAATTGCTTCAAACACCTTACGCATTCCTCATAACCTCTTTTTTTAATTTCATCAAAAATTACATGAGGATCTCCAAAGCATGCGAACTTGCCATTTAGTAATATACACGCTTTCTTCGCTTCTACAAATTCAAGAATGTCGCCAGTATGCGTAACCACTATGGCTGCTATTCTCCTTTTTTTAAAATAATCGTTCAAGATCTCCCCAATGACTCTTAAACTTTCTATGTCAACTCCAGAATCTGGCTCATCAAGCAATAATAATTTTGCTTTCATTGCCAAAAGCTGCAATATTTCAACTTTTTTACGTTCCCCTCCAGAGAAATCAACATTGATATCCCTATTTAGCAGCTCCTTAATCTTAAATTTCTCAACTAATTCTTGAAGAAGTGCGTTATCTTCCTTGCTTATCAAGTTTAACAGAGTTTTCAGCTTAACACCCAGGATTTCTGGAGGATGCTGATAAGCTAATCCTATCCCAAGCTTTACTCTTTCGTACATACTTAGATTTGTTATTTTTTTGCCGCCAAAGTAAATTTCACCACTTACTTTAAATTTTGGATATCCTATAATGCTTAAGAGTAAAGAAGTCTTTCCAGAACCGTTTGGGCCCAGTATTGCTATAACTTCATTTTTATTTAGAGAAAGATTTATATTATCTAATATTTTCCTGTTATCCGCGGATACACACAAATTCTCAATTCTTAGTAAAGGCTTTGTCATTAAAAATTCAAATATAGTTTTAAGATTGAAAAATATTAATAGTATGGTTTTGGAATCTCTGATCACAAGTAAAAAGATAAAAAGAAAACCGGTTGAAATTGTTCCATACACATTTATTGTATCTTTGATAACTTCGGGATTTGCATATTATGCTTTTTATGACAACGCTGGCATTGCTACCCCTTTCCTTATAGCGTTGTGCACCACCTATATTTATCACGGAATTTTAAAATCCGAAGGGAAAATTGTTGGGGAAAAATTAGTGTTTAGACATAAAAAAGCTTTTGAGATTTTATTTCTCTTTTGTTTAGGAGTTTTTATAGCGGATTTAGTATTAGGCCTTGTTCTACCCTCTGATTTCATAGGAGTGATATTTAATAATCAAATAGAAGAAATTAATAGCTTTGCCAAGTTAGAAACAACCCCTTGGCTGCTATTTATGAATAAAGTTAGCTTGCTTTCCTTGGTTTTCCTGTTATCATTCCTACTGGGTAGCATAGTCCTAATATTTCTTGCATGGTACTCAAGCATATTCGCTCTTTTTGCTGTCAGCTTTGTTAGGGAAAGCGTTTCCGCTTATCTTTCCCTACCACCTTTTACTGGTTTAATTATTCTCCTTGAAACTTTAGCATTTCTTGTAGTCGGATTCGCTGGAGGAACGCTCTCTATGAAGGTTATGAAGGAAAAAGGAAACGTGCTGAAAATAAAAGATGTTTTGGAGGATGTGCTACTGATGTTCTCGATTGGTGTTATATTGCTACTTTGTATTGTAGCTGTAAGATCCATTATTTAGTTTGGCGGTTAGTCGACAAGCTTTAAATATAAAGCCTCACATTTAATTCAAAATATGCCCATAACTAACTTCGAGTTTGTTAAGGTTTCTGTAGAGAAGAAGGGAAAGGAAATTCCAAAGAATATTAAGGTTGAGCATAGAAGCTCCATCAGGAAAATAGAAAAGTCAGGCAAAAATTCTGTTTCTGTTCATTTTTCCTTTGAAACTAGCTACTCGCCAGATGTTGCCAATTTTTTAATAGAAGGCATAATTACCTTAAAGGATACTTCTATAGAAAGAATAGTCGGAGGTTCTGGAAAGGATTTGAGGTTAAAGCCAAGATACACGGAAACAGTTCAAAATGCTATAATTAGGGCATGCCTTCTACTTGAACTGATACTTGCTAGAGAAATGAGGTTACCCTTGCCAATCTCACTACCTGTTGTAAAGTTGGAGAAATGAGGTTGTTATTTATCCATGCAGACTACATAAGGTTTCTTGCGAAGGAAAAAGCGATTGTTGATGCTGAAGAAGTTACAGAGAAGGAGAGGAAGGTTGATAATTGCCTAGTTGTATTTGTTGCTGTTGAACAGGGGGATGACGACAACACTGTTGGCAATGCTATAAGTGAAATTGATAAAGTAGCAAATACTCTCAAGATCAGAAAAGTTGTTCTATACCCTTGGGTTCACCTAACCAGTAATCCAGCTTCGCCTCCCATTGCTCTTGACCTGCTAAGGAAGATGCAACAAAGGTTAGCTAATGATTACGATGTTTGCAGAGCCCCATTCGGCTGGTATAAGGAATTTGAGCTTAAATGCAAGGGTCACGCACTTGCTGAGCTTTCTAGGGAAATTAGGGCTGAAATCGTTTCTAAGGCGCTTAGAGATGAGGAAAAGCTCAAATCTTACTGGTACATTATGACACCCGATGGCACTTTGCATGAAATTGATAACTTTGACTTTAAGGACCATAAAAATCTGGAGAAATTTGTTAGCTATGAGATAAAGAAAGATAGAAGGGTTAAAGAGGAACCTCCCCATGTTAAACTTATGAGAAGATTGGAAATTGCAGATTACGAAGATGGCAGCGATCCCGGAAACTTGAGATACTATCCAAAGGGTAGGTTAATCAAGTTGTTGCTTGAAAGATGGATAAGAGAGAAAATGTTAAAACTTGGGGCTATGGAGGTTGAAACTCCAGTGATGTATGACTTTGCCCATCCTGCGCTGGCAAAGTACTTGCATAGATTCCCTGCAAGACAATACATCGTTAAATCTGCGAAAAAAACTTTATTCTTAAGATTTGCAGCATGCTTTGGTCAATTTTTGATGAAAAAGGATATGGTAATTTCATACAGAGATCTTCCTCTAAAATTATTTGAAATTACTCGATATAGCTTTAGACTTGAAAAACGTGGCGAGTTAACAGGGTTAAGAAGATTGAGAGCATTCACCATGCCAGATATGCATACACTATGCAATGACCTAGAGGAAGCTAAGCAAGAATTCTTTAAGCAATATAAAGCTTGCATTGAATGCATGCATGATATAGGTTTAAGCAAGGAGGATTATGAGGTTGCTATAAGATTTACTAAAGATTTCTTTGAGAAAAACAAGGAATTTATAAGATCTCTAGTTAGGCTTATTAACAAGCCAATACTTATAGAAATGTGGGAGGAAAGGCCTTTCTACTTCATATTAAAATTTGAGTTTAACTTTATCGATGCACTTTGCAAAGCATCTGCACTATCTACTGTGCAAATAGATGTTGAAAATGCCGAACGCTACAATATTGTTTACTACGATGAGGATGGAAGTGCTAAGCACCCTATAATTTTGCACGCAAGCTTAAGTGGTGCTCTTGAGCGTTGTATGTACGCTATGCTTGAAAAAGCTTACATGAGAAAAATTGCTTGCTTACCAACATGGCTTAGCCCTACTCAAGTAAGAGTTATCCCTGTCTCAGAAAAATATGTTGAGTTTGCTAACCAGATTATGGAGGAATTAGAGAGCGCTAAGATAAGAGTTGACATAGATGATAGAGATGAAAGCGTTGCAAGAAAGATAAGAGATGCTGAGAGAGAATGGATTCCATATATTTTAGTAGTTGGAGAAAAGGAAATGCAAAGCAAGGAAATTGCCGTTAGAGTAAAACCTGAGAGAAAGGTTGTTAAAATGAAGATTAAGGATTTGATTGAGAGAATTAAAGAAGAATGCAAAAATAAACCAATTGAGCCTATAAATATTCCAAAATATCTTAGCAAAAGACCAATTTTTGTTTCTTTGCAAGATTGAATAATTTCATTTAGGGAATACATAAATTATGCAGGTTGCTAAAAGCATTACGGTGAAGGTCGAAAATTCTTTTGAAGAAAACTTATTTCTGGAGAAGTAACCACTAAGGATTTGAAAAATCTTTTACATCAAAAGCTTTACAAACAAATTAGAGAAATTTTTGATATAAGTTCTCAAACCGTTCAAGAAATTAGAGATACAGTCGTAGGGGTTATTAACTCCTATGCTCAATTGGTTAAAAAATGGTAAAAAATCCCTCCAAAACGGGCGTTTGTCAGCCGTCTCGATGCTCCCTCCTCGTTAGGGGAGGTCGAGCAAACTCCGCACTTTAGGGCGGGGCAGCTGACCTACACTATAAAACCTAAAGATCAGGTTTTAGCCTAAATTGCAGCGTCTTTTAAGACAAATTGGAGGATCAAAACCAGTTCCAGACATTCATATATAGCTTCAATTTACATAAATAGATATGAAGAGCTGGTTACGACGATAATTTTTTAGACATTGCAAAAATCTCTAATTTAAAAGTTAACCTCCAGTAACCACCTTAATCATCTTAATTAACATATTATCTTTGACCTTCATGTTATCAGGTACAATTTTACCCTCAACAACGGCAAGATATTCTTCAGGATTTATGCCAAGTTTCTCCATAACATCTTCAATGGTACCTCCTTCATCTACTTCAACAAGTTTTTCCTTATCTTTAAGCAAAATCTTAACTTTCATTAGCATACTTTTCCTATAGGTTACTCTGAATTCTTCCTAGATATGCTTTTAGAAAATCTTCGCGCAAATCTATCTTATATCCAAATTTTTTAAAATCTAGTAACTTTTCATCAGTAGTTACTAGTACACCATCAGGAATCGCTTGCAAAATCTGAAATAGATACTGGTCTTTCCTTGGAACTTTTTTTAGCTTTAGTGGGAGCATCTTCTCTTTTTTCAGTATTTCACATTTTTCAGAGTTAATTAAAAAAGTTTGATAAAAATATTTACTTATTTTACGTATTTCTAGGGAGGAGTCTCTCATCAGCTTACTATAAAACTTTTTTAAAAAAGGGCTACCTCAAGAACCACCAACTGTCGCATTTTTCCTCAACACTTTCCAGAAATTTGAAGGCTTCTCTTTGTTTTTCCTTACCGTTTTCTCCTTTTAAATCATAGATCAACCACTCATCAGGGATTATATAAACACTCATTACTCTATTTTAAGAAATTTTTTAATATCTTCAAGTTCATCCTCAATAAAGGATCTAAGGCCTCCTTCAACTTGCCCATTCTCAGATACCTTCTGAGATTTAAATAATGTTTCTTTTTCTCTCTCTTTTCAGCAAAAAATATAGTTATTTCTTGTGGTTTGAGTTCTTTACGAGAAACAAGGCTCAAAAATGCCAATAAAAACGATTCGCTATGTGTAGAAATTAGGAAGTTTTTGTTTTTATCCTTAGCAATCTTAGCTAAAGCATGAGCAAGTCTTCTTATAGCCTTTGGGTGAAGATGGATTTCAGGTTCTCCAATGCAAATCATATTAGCATCTTCATGCAAAGACTTTGTTAAAAGCCAGACAAGCTGATTTATGCCAAATCCGTCATTAACAATATCTGCGGAAGTACCTAATGGTTTTTCTGTTGTAATTAGAGAGAAAAGAGAAGTTCCAGGTTTTACATGTACATGAAGATCTCTGTTTGCAATCATTTCAAGGTAATTGCTTGTCTCACGAACAATCCACTGATTATTAGCTAAAAAAGTTGCTATTTCATCTTCCGTCTGAAATTTCTCAATTGAAACTACAGAATAAAGTGGTTTAGAAAAACCCCGCTTTAAAGGAACAAAATCTATCTTTTTAGAAACTTCTACTATACTGTTTAAAATCTCAGCTATTTTTCTTGCCTTTTCGGAGGATTTTGGAGATTGCTTTGCTGGCAAAACTTCAGCTACAACGCCATTCCATTTAATTTTAAATTTTTCCCCATCCAATTCAATTTCCCTTTCGTCTTTTTGATTAAGTGGATAAGGAAAAGAACATGCTATTTTTAGTTCAGTTTTCAAATATCCCTCAGCTCTCAATAAAAATTCACCAGCTTTTTCCCTTAAAGTAATCCTATAATTTAGTTTAGTATTAGCTTTCTTTGTTTCAATTTCAAATACAATTGGAAGCCTTATCTTATGATCAAATACTACAGATTCAAAATTACCAAGATTTATAAAAACCTAAATTAAAGAAATTTTATATAGATTGGTTAGATTCAGAACAATATTTCTAAAAACTAATAAAGAATAAAGAAGACTAGATTTGCCAGTAGCATTAGGACCATAAATTATAGTTATAGGGGTAAGCTTTATACTTTGAGATTTAATAGACCTAAAATTTTCTAATTTAAAGCTAAAATTGCACATATTTTTATTATGGTTTTTATTTTATAAAGGACCTGTCAACCTACCACCTCCTGTATACAACAAGTTATACAATCCGCAAAACTCAAGCAAAATTCGTAAACTGCTTTAAATTTCCCAGTAAGGCTCTTAGCATGAAAACAATTATAAAATCTCTTGGTTCTATGCTTCAGCAGGAAAAAACCATTGCTCAATTACATTCCTTAAAGCATAGCCATACCATGGTCCTCTATCGCAAAGAATTAGTTTTGACTTGCCAATGCAAACTTTCAGCACTTTTTTCATAAAAATTTAAAGCATCTAAACTACTGTGCCACTTACTTGTATATATTGCAATTATTTCGTTGCTATTAACATCTATTGCAGCAAAAAGTAAAAACCATAGGGCTTGCTTTGTCTCATATTGCAACAGCTTTGCGCTTCTTTTTCTTTGGGTTAAA
>CAZWFW010000005.1:0-32884 GCA_964633445.1 Candidatus Undinarchaeota archaeon
CTTATACAAAAAAGGCCAAAAGTAAGAAAGAATTCTGAACCCCATTCCGAAATATTCTAAATTTTTTAAGAGTTATTCGGTTATTTTCTTCCCTCCGAATATATTTTTCGTTCAATTCGGTTTTTTATTACTATGAAAATTCAAAAATTGGTTACTGTTTTAAATATCGGAAACACGGTAGTAAAAATGCTCGTGGTTTTAGCATATAATGCTTAGAATTATAATTACATTAAAAGAGTTGTTAAAGAGTTCAATTGCAAGAGGATAACGTCGTGGCAAGACTGATTTAAGTCAATTTTCCACAAGAACAATAGCTATTTGGGCACATTCCTTGCTGTATTCTTATAGATTCTCAATTACTTTCAGCACAGGAGTTTTACAAAAACATCCAGAAATAATGAAAAAGATTTTAGAAAAACTTAAAAATCAACAATTGTTGAAGGATATTTCGATGATTTCCTATTAAGCGATTTTTACATCTCAGGAACCTTATAAATAGTAGTATATAAGTAAGATTATTATGAAGAGTAAGTCAAATCTTACTAAACAAAGGAGTTTGCGCAAAGCAAAGGATAGTTTATGGAATTACTACAGTTAGCGAAAAAGGTCAACTTGTAATTCCTGTGGATCTCAGAAAGGATTTGAACATAAAAACTGGGGATAAATTTATTGTCTTAAAGAGGAAAGATGACGCCGGATTAACCCTTATTAAGCTTGATAAGATGGACAAGCTCATGTTTCTAATTCAGAAGGATGAAGAATTCTTCAAGAGGTTAGAGAAAGAATGGAGGAAAAGGTATACGTGTAAAGATTGTAAATACTATAAGCCTATAGACGAAACAAAAGGGGATTGCTTTGGACATGTGGTTCCAGCAGATATGCCTGTTGAGAAATGCCCAGCAAAAGCGTTCGAACCGAGAGAGAAGAAATGATATCCTTTCCTCTTCATAATTTTATTTTTTAGGAGATATGATGGTAAGGGAAATTTTTGCAAAAACAATCCTAAACAAGCATAAGAGAAGAGATTCCTGGTTTCTAGACGATTATTCCTTGAATCCCTATCAACTTTGCGAATTCAACTGCATTTATTGCTATATTAGAGGAAGCAAATATGGAGAAAACATAAAAAATGGCCTAGCCGTTCAAGATTAATGCTCCAACTTTATTAGAAAGGGAGCTTCGCAGAAGAGCTAGGAATAAGGAATATGGATTTATAGCCTTATCTCCCGCAACAGAACCGTGGATGCGTGTGGAGGAAAAATATGAAATTACAAGAAGGTGTCTAGAGATAATCGCAAAATACAGGTTTCCAGTTCATTGCCTAACGAAGTCCCCTTTAATTTTAAGAGATGTGGATTTCCTAAAGGAGATAGATAAAAATGCTATATTACCAGAGGACCTCAGGGATAAGATATGTAGCGGTGTTTTAATAACCTTTTCCTTCTCAACTTTGGATGAGAGAGTTAGAAGAATATTCGAACCAAATGCTTCAAAGATAGAGGAAAGATTGAATGCTATAAAGGAATTAAAAGACCTTGGATTCAAAGTTGGTATGGCTTTTATTCCATTATTACCCTTCATTTCAGATTCTGAAGAGCAAATGGAGGAAATGGTCAAAACTGCTAAGGAATTTAATGTTGATTACGTTTTCTTTGGAGATTTAACTTTATACGGAAAAGGAAAGGAGATTTACCTAAAAGTTTTGGGGAAACGTTTTCCAAATTTGGTCAGGAAATATAAAATACTTTATAAAGGATTTTCCCCAATCAGAGAGTATAAAGATAGATTTTACAGCTCCGCTAAAAGCATTTGCAAAAAGTACAACATAAAATGGGGGATACTATAAGAAATAAGATAATAAAAAAGTTGAAAGAAATGAAAAACGAGAAAGGTATAGAAACTGCTAGAAGATTCGGTATTATCACCAGATATGAAATTTTGGGAATTTCAAGAACGAAGCTTAGAAAACTTGCGAAGGGGATTGGAAAGAATACAGAATTAGCTCTAGAGTTATGGAGAACAAATATCCTTGAAGCCAAAATTCTTGCTACTATGATAGCGGATCCCAAAGAATTTAAAAGAGAATTTGCTTACGAATGGGTTAAAGATATTGATAACTGGGATCTGTGCGACCAGTTTGTTCTAAACTTACTTTGGAGAACAAATTATGCATATGAAATAGCGAAGGAATTTTGTAAAGATGATGAAGAGTTTGTTAAGAGGGCTGGTTTGGCTTTAATAGCGAAGCTTGCAATGAGTAATAAAAAAGCTAATGAGGGTAAATTTAAAGAGTTTCTACCTTTAATTAGGGAAGGATTAAAGGATAGAAGAAAGTACGTTAAAAAAGCTGCTATATGGGCTAAAGATAAACTTGAAAAGTTAGGTATAAAGCTGAGTAATATCTGAAATTTTTAGTTTCTCTTTGAGCAATGATCGCAGTTTACATTTTTCTTAACGCTAATAGTGTCAAACGACATTTCCTTCAAATCAATAACCAAAAGTTTGTCAATAAGTAGATTTCCTACTCGAGAAATTATTTTTATAGCTTCATTTGCCTGTAAGCATCCTACAACCCCAGCAATTGTTCCTATAACATTTATATTAGCTTTTTTTGCTAGGTATTTTAGCATAAAGACATTTTAAGCAAGCATGCCCAGGTAGAACTGTCATTACTCTGCCTTCAAACCCCTCAACAGCTCCGTGAACGAAAGGTAATCTTTTTGAGCAACATACTTTATTGACAATCATTCTTGCTTCAAAGTTATCCAATCCGTCTATTACAATACCTTCAAGCAATTCCATAGCATCTTTTTCACATGTAATTTCTTTGCAAAAGATTTCTATCTGAACATCGCTATTAATACTTTTGAGCCTCTCTTTGGCAGCTTTAACTTTATATTTTCCTAGATCTTATTCTTCATACAAAACTTGTCTATTTAAATTGCTTGGTTCTACTTTTTGATAGTCTATTAGCCTTAATTTATACCAACCCTTGCTAAGCAAGTTCAGTATTGCTGCCTATTCCACCAATTCCAACAATTGTTACTGTAGATTGCTAAGCTTCTCCTGATCTATAACTCCAACTTGTCTTGAGTATCTATCCATATTCCCAGTACTATGCTTTCACCTTCTCTTTTTAATTTTTTTCTTAATTTCCGCAACAACCTCTTGCTTGATCTCACCTATTCCCAGAAGCCCGTCAACAAGAAGCTCTACACATTTCTTATGATATTCCTTCTTTTGAGAGATATAGGGGCATCCTCCTTCTTTCTTGTATCTTTCGAAATATTTGTTTTTATATCCCAGCTTAGAGAAAACATCATCCAAAACCTTGAAAATTTCGTAAAGCACCATATGAATATCCTTCAAAAGATCTTTTTCTTTTTTGGGGAACTTGATCTCTACCTTCTCACCTTTTAGTATTTCCATTATTCCACTAGCAAGAAGTCCTATACCCTTCATATGCCCTCTTGTAAGAGTTATCCTTTCCTTTTCATATTTCCTAAAATATTTGCTATCATACCCTGCTTCACGTAAAATTGCATAGATGTGATAAAGTGCAATATGAATTTTTTCTAGGAAAGGATTATATTTGCGTGCCATGATTACTTCATTTTGCTTTGTATTTTATTTTTATATTCTTTATATTTTTTCCAAGCTTCTTTTGCTTTTTCTTTTTTGCCCAATTTTTCATAAGTTTCGGCAACATGCTTCCACCAAGCTTCATCTTCCTTAGCTTCGTTAATACAATACTCCAAAAACTTTTCATAAGCTTCCCTAGATTTTTCCTTATTGCCCAGCTTTTCATAAATCTTTGCAACATCCTCCCAGAAAACCCCTTCCTCTTTAACCTCTTGTAAATAATAATCTAAAGCTTTCTGCCAAGCTTCTTTAGCTTTCCTAGGTTTTCTAATTTTCTCATACAACTTTGCAACATCCTCCCAGAACCAAGGTTCCTCCTTAGCATATTTTTCCAAGGCCTTGGCAGCCCTTTCCATATTTTTAGCTTTTTTCCAACACTCATGCGCTTCCTTAAGATAGTAAGTATCTTTTTCCTTGCTGTAAAGCTTCTCATAAATTTTTGCAGCTTTATCATACGCCTTGGTCCTTTCATAAGCCCATGCAGCGCTTTCTAACCAACCTAGCTTAATATACATATCCGCAGCTTTTACGTAATCTCCCTTTTTCTCATATTTCCTTGCAGCTGCCTTATATTTCCTTTCTCTTTCAAGCCTCTCAGCACTCTTAAAGCGATCAATTATACCAATATCTGGCTCACTTATATACCAAATTAGAAACAATCCTGCGATGATGAAAATTGCGAAAATTAGAAACCCTATCCTAACATTTTGCCAAGTTATAAACAAATATGTTGCATAGCTGCTTAGCATTGCCGGTAGTGCACAATATAATGCATATTTAAAGTTTCTTGCATAAAGCGATAAACCGAGGAAAAAGAAGAGAAGGAAAGACAGACCAAGAAAACCTAGCGAGAATATTATTCTAATGAGCATTAGAAACCCGAATTTCCAAATTATCGCACCAGCAATTCCTAAGCAAGTCAAAATCCCTGCAATAAGATACAGTGTTAGCCTATCCATTTTACTTATTTTTATCTTTTAATATACTTAAATTAAAATTACTGTTAAGATGCCCTAAAACACAGAAGAGGAAAGACTTAAAAAAGTTTTCCTCGTGCTTGGGTTTGTCGCGCTATTGGCTTCAGCATTTCTCCTATTCAAAATTTACGGTGAAATCGAAGAAAGCGGATATGTTTCACAAAAGGAGAAGGCATGTATAGAATCTGGCGGAAAAGTAGTATATATAACCTGCTACTGCAAAACTAAAGATTTTCCTAACACCTGCTCAATAGGGTATTGCACCTGCCAGCCGTGGGAGCCAGGATATAAAATAAAAATATGCGATTGTGGTCCTGATAAATGCTTCGATGGAGAGAAGTGTGTAGATAGGGAAGAATATTATTCTGGTGTTATTGGCTCAAAGCCGCCAGAGAACTTTACAGAGTTTGTGAAGGAAGTGATAAGAGAAAAATTGCCAGATCCTAAATTCGTAACCAAGAGTGAAGAGTATTACCTGGGATGCAACATAACAATTTTTGCAACACACATATGGCCTCACAATATAGCAGGACCTTCCATAGAAACTATGTTTTTTGGGATATTAAGCTGCCCTTCTAATGTCTCTGATTTGAACATTGAGAGTTTCAAAAATGAATTAATTCAAGCAAAAAGGGAAAAACATCCCGAAATAAAAAGCGAGATTTTAGTTATAAATTCAACGAAGGTCATTCACAATTACTATTTTGCGCAAGTTAAAAAGGATGAATACCACTTCTCTCAAATTCTTTACGAGGAATACATTTTCAAGCTTAATAAAAATTATATAGTGTGCTCCTACAGAGATGAAGGGCTAGTAGAAGAGATAAACTTAGAAAGGTTTAAGGAAGTTGTGCATGCAATCGCTAATGAAACCTCAACAATCAAGGAAGATCCTAGATATATAGCTTGATTTTTATTTTTATTAGAACATTTAAATATCTTGCGTGTGAAGATAGAATTATGCTTCAAATATTGCTATTATTTGTATTGGGATGCCTAGATGTAGCTGTGGGGGTCGCTTTAATTATTAATAAACCCTTTCTTACTCTTGCCGTTTTTTCCTTAGCAAAAGGAGTTTGGACTCTATTTACATCTCTTAAATATCCTGGTGGTTTTTTACTTGGAATTATAGATCTCTTGGGAGGTGTTTGCCTTTTGCTTCTTCTGAAAGGATACGTAACATCTGCAAGTATCCTTGTTGGGATTGCGATAACTGTAAAAGGTTTATATAGCGTAGGTAGCTCCATTTTTTGGATCATATCCTTTCTTTATAGAATTGTAAAAATTTAGATGATACTTAAATTAAAAGGAAGCGATTTCTATACTTTGAGCGATGTGTCTTAAAAGTCCTCTAACTCCCTCTCCCGTCTTCAAACTAATCTTAAATACCTTGCAATCCCTATTTAAGCTAAGTATGTCCTCAACAAGGCTGTCGGCATTTATACCAAAATATCCTGCAAGATCAACTTTGTTAATAATACCTGCGTTAACCTTCATGAATATATGAGGGTGCTTTCTTATGACATCTCTACCTTCCGTAACAGAAACTACAATAAATCTTTCATGAGCGCCCAGGTCAAAATCCGCTGGACAAATTAGATTACCAACATTCTCTATTAACAGTAAATCTACATCTTCTAAATCAACCTCTTCAAGTGCGTGGTGTATGAGGTGAGCATCCAGATGACACTCCTTGCCAGTGTTAATACCAATGGCTTCAATACTTAATTTTGCAATTCTCTGCTTATCATATTCGCTTACAACATCTCCTACGATCACCTTTGTTCTTGTATCTCTAAGATTCCTGCAGATAGTTTCTATAAGGGTTGTTTTTCCAGAACCAATGCTACCAAGAATTTCTATACAATAAACTCCATGATCATCCAGTATTTTTCTGTTTTCCTTAGCCAACCTCCTATTTTCCTCCAAAATATCAAAATCGCAAGAGATTTTAATATCGTGCATTAAGTACCTATCTCCAATCTACTTGTTATCCTCTTCAGTAACATTATAGCTGAGAATGCGGCTATTTTGCTGGTTTTAGGATTTTTCTTAAAAGGCAAGTTCTCCAATTTAACAGTTGCCTTGCCAAATTCTCCCTCAATTATAATCTCATGGATATTTCTTTTAACGTTAGGATCGGCAACAATTTCTATTGTGGTAGCTTCCATACCAACTCCTGCAATACCAAGCGTTGCAGCCACATTCACGTTTGCCGGGAAATATTTTACAGCCTCTTCAGCTTTTCCTCTATAAATCACTTTCTTAGAGTCTATTTTAGAAAGATCTATTTTCTTAAGTTTTACGTAAGGAGCGTCTTTAAAGCTTTCAGGGTTCTTGGTAGTTCTTAGACAAATTCTTCTAATTTTACCAAAACTAGCGGCTTTGACTATGTCTAACCCTCCTATAGCTCCAGAAGGCAGATAAATTTTACAATTTTTTCTCTCTGCTAGTTCTAATGCTTTAGTTAACAAATTTCTATCAGCAAGCGCGCCCGTACTCATAATTAGAACATCCTTTCCCCTTTCTAGTATCCTAATTAAGAATTCCTTAACGGCTTCCTGCGATGCTGCTTCTACAGCTAAATCAATATCCTGCTTTATAAACTCCTCAAAACTTTTGCAAACTTTTGAATTTAATCTAAGAGCCTTCAAAATTCTTTCAGCTTTATTTTTATCTAAATCATAGACCGCCGTCAATTCCATTTTAAGATAACCCCTTGCAACAGCCTTTGCAATTTCAGTGCCTATAGCACCTAAACCAATTAGCCCTATTCTTAACATAATGGTTTAAATTTTTATAGCTATTAAACAATTAAAGTATTTGGTATGAGAAGGTTTACATCAAATAAGAAATTACTTGAGATATATTGGATTTATAGTTTGCCTATCTTCGTAATTTTGTGGTGCTTGTCAGGAGCGTTGCTATCCCTTAAATATTATACTGCCGCATTAATCTCAGCAATTTTTTCTGCCTTATTTTTAGCATTCCTTTGCATATGGATTCCAAGATTCTACAATTCGATTGTCTTTAAAGTTGAGGATGATCACGCTTACGCTAAATTTGGGGTATGGTGGAAAATAATAAAGAGAGTTCCCTATGCATTAGTATCAGAAATAAGGATTAGGCAAGGTCCCTTACAAAGAAAGTTGGGTTTAGCGAATTTGGATTTGTTTACTCCAGCAACTGGCGTAATAAAACCGGAGTTGACATACTTTCAGATTGAGGAAAGGCTTGCGAAAAAGTTGCAGAATGAGATAAGGAAAAAAATCGGTCTTCTTACTCCGAAGGAAAGGAGATATATTGAGGAGGAAATACTTGAGGAGTTAAAGGCAATAAGGAGATTGCTTGAGGAGAAGTTCTAGGAAATGGAATGGAACAGAATGCTTGTTTCTCAAGGTGAGGCGGTTAATATTCTTAAGAGTATTGTAAGTGAAATTGGGGTAGAGAAGATATCCTTGAAGGATAGTTATAGGCGCATTTTGGCTAAGGATGTTGCTGCTGATATAGACGTACCCCCATTTGATAAGTCAGCTATGGACGGTTTTGCTGTTAGAGCTCATGAAACATTTAACGCCAGTTACGAAAATCCCATAAGGCTAAAACTTATTGACAAAATTCTTGCAGGAGATTCGAAGGAATGCGAAATTAAAAGCGGTTGTTGCGTAGAAGTTGCTACAGGGGCAAAGATGCCGTTGAATGCAGATGCAGTTGTTATGCTAGAATATACAGAGGTTGAAAATGATTTCGTTAGGATATTCAAGCCAGTATCACCAGGCGAAAATGTGATAAAGAGGGGTAGCGATATAGCTAAAGGCAGCATATTAGCTAAGAGGGGCAGCGTTATAGACGAGAAAATCGTTGCGAAGTTGGCTGCATGTGGTGTTGCTTGTGTTACTGTTAGAAGAAAACCGAGGATAGCTATCATTTCTACAGGAAATGAAATTTTAGAGCCAGGTGTGCCATATGAAGATGGTAAAATATATGACATTAATTCCTATACGATTTCATTTCTTTGCGAAAAATTTTTCTGCGAACCTTACATGCTAGGTATTTTCAAAGATGACAGGAATTCGCTAAGTGATGCTATAGGTAAAGCTTTAAATGGTGAATATGATCTCATTTTAATAACGGGAGGTAGCTCTGTAGGTACTGGCGATATTCTTGAGAAAGTCATACGTGAAAGAGGTGAGATTCTTGCGCACGGTATAGCAAGAAAGCCAGGTAAGCCAGTTATAATTGCCAAAATGAAGGATAAGCCATTAATTGGTTTGCCTGGATATCCTGTTTCAGCAATTTCCTGCTTTTATACTCTTATATTACCTGCAATCGAGAAGATGCTTTCAACGAAAATTAAAATCGAAGGAGTAGAGGCGAAGTCTGCCCAAAACATTTACTCGGGGATAGGTTTGCTTCACTACATTCCCGTGAAATTAAAAGATGGTAAAGCAATGCCGATAATGAAAGGCTCAGGGATAATATCAAGCTTTTCGGAGGCAGACGGATTTATGGTTATACAGGAAAACAAAGAATTTGTGAGAAAGGGTGAGAAAGTGTATATCCTTCTGGTTTAACTCCTTTCGCTTACAAAGCTTAACGCTTGGGGCTCTTCCTCCCACACTTAATACACGAGTATGAAAACAACTAGAGGTAAAAGAATGTTTTAACTCTGCTACTAAGTCCCTTTGCAAAAGCGAGAGGTTAGTTTTGGTAAGTCTTATATAGTCTCCAATAAAAAAACATTATTACTACGTAAGGTAGCCTGGGGCTGGGACGGCCCGAAGTTACGCTCGCGTGTGACCGATGACAGGATGAGGTCTGACATCGAAAAGGTGGATGAAGCGGGAAGCTCCTTGCTTTCGCAAGGAGTAGTTCACATGCTCTTACTCTATTATATTATATTGGCGAGAAGCTCCAGAAACTCAAAATGCCGGAATTTATAGTAACTCCCTGGGAGGTTAGAGGAAAAATCGACTATGATAAGCTAATAAGAGATTTTGGAGTAAAACAAATTAACAGAGAGTTGTTAGAAAAGCTAAGAGAGTTTTCAGGAGATTTACATCTCTTCCTTAGACGTAATTTATTTTTTGCTCATAGAGACCTCGATAAGATTCTTAATGATTACGAGAACGGAAAGGAATTCTTCTTGTATACAGGGAGAGGCCCTTCAGGACATACCCATATAGGTCACCTAGTTCCTTGGATATTTACCAAATGGTTGCAGGATGTTTTTAATGTAGATCTCTATTTTCAGATAACGGATGATGAGAAGTATTTGGTAAAAAGAAAGAATTTTGACGAAATTCAGGGTTATGTCAAGGATAATCTGCTGGATATCATAGCAGTTGGTTTTGATCCTGATAAAACCTACATCATTATTAATACAAGACACATAAGCTACCTATATAAAATTGCCGTAGAGATTGCCAAAAGAATAACGTTTTCAACTGCAAAAGCAGTTTTTGGGTTTGAGGATAGTTCGAATATTGGCATAATTTTCTTTCCAGCCTTACAGGCAGCTCCTTGCTTTCTACCATGTTATCTAAAAGGTAAAAAAATTAATTGCCTAATACCTGCAGCTATCGATCAGGATCCTTATTGGCGTGGTGTTGCAAGAGAAATCGCTATAAAGTTGGGAATGCCAAAACCCGCTCAGATCCATTCTAAATTCATACCTGGTTTGGGAAAACACGGGAAAATGTCGAGTTCAGAGCCAGAAACATGCATATTTACAACCGATGGCGAAGAAGATGTCAAAAGAAAGATATGGAATGCGTTTACTGGAGGAGCTTCAACCGTTAAGGAGCAGAGGGAAAAGGGGGGTAGACCAGAGATTTGTATGGTTTATCAATATCTATTCTATCTCTTCGAGGAGGATGATAGGAAAATAGAGGAAATAAAACAGAAATGTAAAAATGGGGAAATTCTATGTGGAGAATGTAAGGAGTATCTGGCTAAAAAGGTTGTAAGATTTCTCAAGGAGCATCAAAAAAGAAGGGAAAAAGCTAAGGATAAAATTGAAGATTACATGATAGATAAAATTAAGACTGCGCTATGAAGGAGGAGTTTAAGGAGTACGGGGAACCAAGGGTTTATGAATATATGACAAAGGATGTTACCACGGCATCTCCAGATGCTAGTGTTGAGGAAGCTGCAAAAATGATGAAAACTACAGGAGAGACGGGATTGTTTATTGTTGACTCAAATAATAAAATTTTAGGTATCGTGACAACTTTAGACTTACTTCTGCAACCAATGAATAGAAGAATTTCAAGTATAATGCAGAGAAAGGTGCTCGCTATATCTCCAGACGCGAGAATCAGCACGGCAGCAAGAATAATGTTTAGAGAGGGAATTTCAAGACTAGCTGTTGTTGATGAGAACAAGCGACTGCTTGGTGTCATAACGACCAAGGACATAATTAGAGCAAACATAGAGAGGGTTACGCCAGCAAAGGTGAGAAGTATGAAGAAAATTCTAGAAAGAGCTCATAAAATAAAGGTGAAGGTTAAAAGGGGTAAAGTTAAAATTGCGAAGCTTATACCTACGCAGCCAGAGATTTACATTGATGAATTAAAAGGTAGGGAATACGAGCTTAAGAAGGGGCTTGCAGAACCGATATTGGTTACTATTTCAAAGGGAAAGCGCTATATTCTAATTGATGGACATCACCGTGTTATTGCGGCAAGAAATTTAGGTATGGAGGAAATAGATGCGTATATTCTAATCCCTGAGAAACCCGTAGAGCTTGGAATTGAAAAGACTGCAAGAAGGTTGGGATTAAATAGAATAAGCGATGTTAAAATTGTTGATAAACCCCACGAACAGTTCCCTATAAAAATAACATGATCGTCTTCGTGGCTTCTGAGCAAGACACAGCAAGCATGAATCTTGCCAGCTTCGTTATTGAGAAACTGAGGTTAAAACAAACTAATGATAATTTGTACAAGAGAAAGGATACCATACTTTATACAACCAATGAAAGTTTGCTTTACCTGGAGACACTCGATAAGAAGTTTCCTGATGCTGCAGATTACATTTTTCTTTCAAAACATAAAAGTATTAAAGGTTTACCAAGCATAACCGCTCACATTCCAGGTAACTGGGATAAAGCGGAGTACGGAGGCAGAGATAAGGAACTTGCGTACGCAGATGCAAAGTTGCTTAAGAATATTGTTATAGAAATAGCTAACATCGATTTAGATGTATGGAAGGGTATGGAGGTTACGCATCACGGTCCCACTAGCCTCAGAAAGCCAGTTATTTTCGTTGAGTTGGGTAGTAGCGAAAAAGAATGGCGAAATGAAAAATACGCTGAGAAACTTGTAGATGCGGTTATTAATGCTATTAAGAAAAAGAAAGAAGGGATCTCAAGCGTGGGATTTGGAGGACCTCACTACTCAAGCAAATTTACAAAGATTAATGTTGAGAGTGAATTTGCCGTTGGGCACGTCATGCCAAAGTACGCTTTTAAGAATGCCGATGCTGGTATAATAAAGCAGGCATTTGAGAAAACAATCAATTGTAAAGCTTTTATAATCGATAAAAAAGGTACTAGAAAGGAACACAGAGAAATTATTAAAAAAAGCGCCGAGGATTTGGATGTTGAAGTTGTTGAGGTTTAGTTTTTGTCGCATTTTATCATAAAAACTATCTTCTATGTCAAAAAGTAATTATATATTTATGCTGGATTTGACAAAGCTTAAAAACATTTTAGAAAAAGATAGAAGAATTATATACGCCTACCTGTTTGGATCGTATGCTGGAGGTTACGCATGGAAGGAAAGCGATGTAGATGTTGCTGTAAGGCTTAAGGAAGATATAAGGGATTTCGCAGAATATTTAAAAATTAAGATTAAAATTGAAGATATGCTTAAGGAAATTGGTAGAGAGGTTGATGTTGTAATAATTAACTCGGAATTTTGCTCCTTGGGTATGAAATTCGAAATTATAAGTGAGGGAAAGCTAATTTTCTGCAGAGATAAGTATGTTTGGGAGGAGGACTTATGTAAAATAATGGCTCTTTACCATGATTTCAGGGAATATCTAAAAGAATTGGAGAAGGTCCTGATTCGAAAAATATTAAAAAATGAGAGAAAGTAGCTTAAGGAGAATTGAGAGATTCAATAAGGGAATAGAAAGGTTAAGGCAGTTAGAAAATAAAAATTTGGATGACTTTCTAGAAAATGAATTCCTGCAAGATTCCTTGGAAAGAAATTTACAAGTTTGCTTCGAAGCTATAAATGATATTGCAAGAAAAATAATTGCTTTAAAACAATTCAGAATTCCAAAAGACTACAAAGATACAATAAAAGTTTTAGCTGAAAACAAAGTTCTCAGT
The DNA here is from genome assembly GCA_964633445.1 of Candidatus Undinarchaeota archaeon. Classification (GTDB taxonomy): domain Archaea; phylum Undinarchaeota; class CAZWFW01; order CAZWFW01; family CAZWFW01; genus CAZWFW01. The sequence goes on from CAZWFW010000005.1 coordinate 12,961, forward strand.
AATGAGCTTGCAAATAAGCTGATAGAGCTTGCAAAGCTTAGAAATCTGCTTGTTCACTTGTATTCTGATATCAAGATTGATATTTTACTTTCAAACTTGGGGAGATATGTAGAAAGCTTAGAGGAAGGTATGAGAGAATTACTTGAATATTGCAGAATAAATAAAATAGATCCTTAATTTTTAACTTTTCAAAGTCTCCATGCGTAAGCGTGAAGAAGAGGGCTGAAAGATTTGCAGTTTAGTTATAGTAATATCGATGAGGAGGTGGGACAGTTCTGATAGTCTGTTGGGTCTCTGCTACAGTAAAGCTGAAAGAGGACTGTGGTGAGTAGGTAGTTCACAAACTTAGTAACATTTTATCTCCTGCATTAACGTTAAAATATTTGCTTGCATTACCTTCGCGCAATGAAATTTCAAGGGTATTAAAGCTGCCAACTATAGCTAAGGCACGCTTTTTAGATACTTTCTCATAGCAGTTAACTATTGGTATCTTTTTGTCTTTAAACCAAACAAATTTTTTGTTTTTCACATACTCGGCCTTAACATTCGTCACGATGTTTCCAAATCTGTCTATGTAAATAGCCTCACAAATCACTTTATTGTTTATTACCTCCGGAAAAAGCTTCAATTTAACGTAGTTTTTCGTCTTACGCCCTATTTCTTCTGCTTCAATACCCCTAGCAAGCAGCGCAGCTGCAGGAGCAAAGATATCCCTTGCATGGAAAGTCTTCGAAATCTCTCCTACATATTGGAGGCAAACGCTCGGGTCTATTTCATAAATCGCCTTTATACCTTTTAACTCAGCAGCTGGTGATAATAAACCGTTATCTGGCCCTACAAAATAGGAATCTTCACATTCAATAATAATAGGTTTTCTTCCTCCACCAACACCTGGGTCAACAACTGCTAAGTGGACAGCGTTACTAAAATAGTTAACCACATTGTAAAGAAGAAAAGCTCCCTGCTTTACGTAAAAGGGTTTAACGTTGTGAGATATATCAACTATCCTTGCTTTTGGGCAAATGCTTAGAATAACCCCCTTAACTATACCAGGATAATAGCTGCCGAAATCTGAGAGGAAGGTAACTATCATTTTCTATATTGATTCGAAGTTTTTCTATAATTTCTCAGATCCATTTTCTAGTTACATTTAAAAGGCCACATTTAAAAAGCATATGTGTTTCCTTGGATTCTCTCATGATATAATAATATCTTGTTTCAACTTCAATTGTTATGTAAAAGTAGGAGTAAAGACTATAAGGATAAAAGCTTCTATAACGATAGTCGTATGTACAGTACCTTTCTCCAAGATACAAATGTGTAAAGCAAACACGTATTGATTCGCAATTTTTCTCATAATTTCTCAGATCCTTCCTAGAAATTTTGTAGACATAAATTATTTTTGTTGAGAGGGGTTTGACAAAAACATTTTTTTCCGATACGACTACTCCGTTAATCTTAAGCAATATTTTTGATTTATAGGGTAAAATCCCCTTATTATGAATCTTGTACGCAACAATTATATCACTATCTTTTTTTGGAATAAAAATCCACGTTGGTAAACCATCAGACCTAAAATAATTTATAGCACTCTCATTTTCGCCGAAACCAATATATTCAACAGATCTGGAGAATAATATTAAGCAGATTAATAATAAACAGATGCCAACAATAAGTAGACTTGATTTCCCTCTTCTCATTCCAAAAATTTTTATATCATTAGAAATTTATCTTCCTGTTGCTTGCAAGACCCATACTTACGCATGGGGGACGCAGAGGAGTAGTGGGAAATATTTAAATACCTTTAAACACATACTTCTTTGTGGCCCACTCCTTAATAAGAGTAGTGGATGCGAGGCCTGTGAGCCTGAAGAGCGTAAAGCTCTGGGCAAAGCTCAACCTTGCAAACTTCCATGTTGGAAGTCCCTTGCGTAGCAATCACCTTAAATTAGTAGCATGGAGCTAAAAACTACTTTGCAAGCATACCTTACGCTTGAAAGACTTTTTCATATACTGGGTTGTATAACAATGCTCGTTGCTGTTTGTTATGTACTTATTGAAACATTTGAGATACTTTCTCCAATTGAAAGATTTATTATTTTGCTTCTTCTGGGAATCATACAAATAGCACTAGCTTACCATTTACAAACGGGAAGATGAAGCCCGAAACAATATTTTATGGTATATTGGCATTTGTTTTTCTTCTAGTATTGGCAGGACTGGTTATCAGTGTTGCGGAAGAGGATTGGTTAGCAGTGCTTGTAACGCTTTCAGTAATCGGAGCCTTTATCGCAGTAGGCCTTGAATATAAATTCGTTGAAGAATTAAAAACTTATCACCTACTTTACGCAACAGGAGGTTTTACCTTATTTATTGCAGTAGTTTATTTTGCATCAGTTTACATCAAGGAAATACCTAAAGAGTTCAAAGTAATGATCCTTATTATCTTAGCATTAATATTTTTAGGTTTAGGTAATTACTTTGCAAAAAAGAGACGTGTGCGAACGTGAACTATCACCCGTTAAAACGGGTAGCCTCCCCAGATAAAACACCACACAGTTCACGAGCCCCGATGACCCATCTCACCTTCCTCAAAGCGGAAGTCTTTTGATGGGTGGCACTTTTCCTTCACAGGGGACGCCTGTGCTTGAAATAAGATGTATTAAAAGTATTTATTTAAATAATCTACTATCTCCCTAAATTCACCAACCGATTGAAATCGGTGGTACTTTTAGCGCATTTTTATAGATTTCTATTTCTATTATCTATAAGATGTTTGGAACCTTGCCCTAGCCTTTGGACCACCTTGTTTCTTAGGCTCTACTTGTCTCGAATCGCCAGCAAGCAATGTTCTGTCGTACTCCTTAAAGATCTTCCTCAAAGCTTCGCTTCCGCTATACTCAACTAATGCTCTAGCTATAGCAGTTCTTGCGGCATCTGCCTGACCAGTAATTCCGCCTCCATGCACATTAACAGTGATGTTGACTTGTTTAGCAATTCTATCCGCTAAAATTAGAGGTTCTATAATTTTCAACCTTAGAATTTCAGGCTCGTAAACGTCTAGCAATTTCTTATTTATTCTAACAATTCCCCTCCCCGGCTCAATCTTAGCTCTTGCTACTGCAGTTTTTCTTTTACCTATAGCAACAACAATCTTACTTTTACTAGCATCACCTTCCTTACTCTTTTTCCTCACCATTTTAGCTATACCAACCTATGTGTTTGCAAAGATCCTCCAGCACCATATATTTTCTTAAATTCCTAGGTTTAGCCTCACTAATTTGGGTTTTTTCAATATTAGCATATTCGTCTGGCACACCTATATAAACTTCAAGATTCCTAAATGCCTTCCTTCCTCTTTCCCTCTTATAAGGTAGCATACCCCTTATAGCCCTTCTCAAAATACCATCAGGCCTTTTTGGGTAATAAGGACCTTTAGTTTTGCTACCTCTTCCAACACGCTTCAAATATTTATTTATTAAATATTGCCTATCACCAGAGATTATGCACTTTTCAGCATTGACAATAACAATTTTGTCTCCTTTAAGCAGGCTCTTCGCTACTGTGCTTGCAAGTCTTCCAAGCACCAACCCCGTTGCATCAATAACCTTCATCTTCATCTCAGCAAATTATTCTTACATTAGACCCCTTCGGATTTGTTGTCATCAAATCCCTTATAGATATAGCCCTAGCCCCAGCTTTTTCTATCTTTTCTAGAGCCTTTTTCGAAAATCTTAATGCAGCTATTGTTACACCACTTCTGATATTACCACAAGATAAAACCTTTCCAGGTACCAGAGCAATCTCGCCATCTTTAACATATCTATCAATTTTACTTAAATTCACAGCAATTTTTTGCCTCCTTGGTTTTTCAAGCTTCTCGGCAACAGCTTTCCAAATTTTAACATTATTTTCAATAGACACCTTCCTCAATTCTCTTATCAACTCCCACACTATCGGATTGGTAGGTCCAGTTCTCTTAACCATATTCTTTACCTATATTTCAGTAGGATTTTATATATTTTTTACTGAGCAAAAAAAGGAATTTCATTCCCCAGATCTAATTTCTTAGCTTTTTCATAAACAAGAACTGCCGTAGCTAGGTCTTGAATTGCCAATCCTGTTGAGTCAAATATGGTTATATCAGTATCATCCACTCTTCCCTTCTTCTTTCCAACAATGACATCGCTTAGCTCCCCGCAAATGTCCTCTTTCTTTATTATTCCCTTAGCTAAGGGAACATTAACCTCTCCAGAATGACATGCTTGTTCATAATCGTCAACAAAAATCTTCGCCCTCTTTAAAATATTAGGATCCAACTCCTGTTTACCAGGAGCATCAGCGCCTATAGCATTGATATGCATTCCTTCACCCACCCACTCATCCTTAACTATAGGCTTTGTTACGGGGGTTGCCGTGACTAGTATATCGGAATTTTTAACAACATCATCAATCTTCTTTTCATAGATATCCAACCCTAAATAGCTCATATCCTTTATGAATTTTCTACATTCACTACTTGTTTTTGCGCAAATCTTTACTTCTTCAACATCCATCACTTCATTTAAAGCTAAAAGCTGAGTTTTTGCCTGAGCGCCTGCTCCAACCATCCCAACAACTTTCGAATCCTTTCTCGCTAAGTATTTCGCTGCTATGCCTCCAGCGGCTCCAGTTCTCATGTCAGTTATTAAACCACCCTCCATTATTGCCAATGGTTTTCCAGTTTCTGGATCTATGAGCAAAATGGTTGCCATAACTGTAGGTAAATTGTATTTTTCTGGATTTAAGGGATGAACATTAACTATTTTAACGCCCCCAAATCCAAACTCTGGTATGTAACAAGGCATCGCTCTAAAGTCTCCGTTTGGAAAATTAACATAAATCTTTGGAGGCATCTGAACCTTGCCCAATCCTTTAGCTTTAAATGCTTTTTCCACATATTCTATCACTTCTCTCATCGAAATAACTTTTTGAACATCCCCTCTAGTCAAAAACATCACCTTCATAATCTCCCCACCCCTGCAATTTTTAATTTTTTAGTTTTCAATCTATTTAAAAAACTTGAACTTCACAATTTTTCCATATGGAAACCACTACTTGTATTTTATAATTTTCCTTCCTTTTACATTTGCAACAACTTCCACATATTTTTCGAAATTACTATTCCTAACTTTTCTCAGAAGAATTTCCTCAACTTGAAATACTCCCACAATATCATTCATATACACTTCTATTCTTACAGGTTTTTCAACACCATCCTTTATTTTAACTTTCTTAATAGCCATCGAGGAAAAGCTGTGTATATCCTCTTTGCCAAGCTTAAAAGGCAATCTTGCTCTACCTTCAGTCAAATCTGTTCCATCAGCTACCGAAACAATGCCTGCCTCAAGACTTGCAGGTTTAAAATTGCCCATATGACAAACTGCGGACTCCAGCACTATGCCTAAAATTCTCCATTTTTTAGAATAACTTCTATAAACTTCGCTTAAAATACGCTTAACTATCGGTTGAGCAAGTATAGCACTAAAAAGCTCGTGATTCTGTCTGGTTACAGCCATCCCGCAATCGTGGAAATAAGCGCCTAACAGCAACGCAACTTTAACATCTTCTTCATTCCCAGATTTTTCCTTAATTATGTTAGCTTTAATACCTTTTCTCTGAAGAATATTATAGATTCTTATCGCATTTAAAGCAACGATCTTGGCATGCACCCTGCCGTGATCAGTAAATCCCAATCTTGAGATTGCTACAGTATTCGCCTCATCAAGTAATGCTGTAATTTCCGCATCATTTCTCAGAATATTCCACACCTTGTATAGCTTAGGATAATCCTTGGTAAGCTTCTCAATTTCAGCATCAATACGTGCTTCCTGCATAATTGTTAATTATTTTTTTGATGCATTAAATAAATCATGTTGGCAAAAATTGCGGAAGAGATAGAAAATTACATTAGGAAGGAATTTGGCTTAGATGTTAAATTGGAAGAGCCTCCAGATGTTAGACTAGGAGATTTCGCCGTTCCTCCTATATTGCTTACCAAAGTGAGGAATCCTAAATTAATCGTGGAAAAGTTGATGAAATGCAAAGTAATAAAGCATGTTAAAGTTGAAGAAAATGGTTATGTGAACATTTTCGTAGACTTCAAGGAATTTGCATACAAAATTCTCGAGAAAATCTTGAAGGAAAAGAAAAACTACGGAAAAGGCACGCTAAAGAAAAAGATTATTATTGAATTCTCAAGCCCTAATCCTGTGCATGCCATTCACATCGGCACAGCAAGAAATACGTTTATCGGTGAGGCTATGGCGAGAATCCTGGAAAAAGCTGGTTGTAACGTGGAGAGGTGGTGCTATATAAATGATATGGGGAGACAAGTTGCAATTCTAACTTATGGTTATATGAAGCTTGATGGTAAGCCAGAGGGTAAGACAGATCACTGGTTAAGTAAACTTTACGTTAAAGCAAATGAAATTGCTGATGAACAGGCTATCTACGATATTCTTAGGAAATATGAGGAAGGCGATGAGAAAATAAAGAAAACAATGCGTTGGCTGGTTAATTTATGTCTAGATGGATTCAAGCAAACATATGCTAGGATTGGGGTTAAATTTGATGTTTACAAATGGGAATCCGAGTTTCTTGAGGATGCTAGGAAAATTGTTAGAAAACTCGAGGATATGGGTTATGTGAAAGAGGAGGATGGCGCAAAGGTTTTTGAAGAGGATGATCTTAGGAAGGTGCTTATAAGGAAGGATGGCACAACCTTATACCTAACAAGAGATGTTGCTTTTGCGATATATAAAATGCAAAGAGCTGATGAGGTTATTAATGTAATTGGAGCTGAGCAGGAACTTCTGCAGAATATAGTAAGAAGAATTTTGGAAATCCTCGGATATGCTGCAAGCAAATACCATCACTTAAAGTATGCTCATGTGAATCTTGAAGGAACAAAGATGTCCGCAAGAAAAGGAATTTTCGTCAGTCTTGATGAACTGCTTGATGAGGCTATAAAAAGAGCTAAGGAACTTAGCAGGAATAACGAAGCTGCAGAAAAGGTAGGTTTGGGGGCAATAAAGTATTTCATGCTTAGGACATCTGCAGAGAAGGGTATTACCTTTTCATGGCGAAAAGCCCTCAATTTTGAGGAAAACACTGGTCCTTACGTGCAATACGCTTGTGTAAGAGCTAAGAGTATTTTAAGGAATGCCAATGAAACGCCAGAGGCATGCAAACCCGAGAATTTAAATGATTACGAAAGAGTTCTGCTTAAGCTATTTGCGAAATATCCTAGCGTTATCCTTGAAGCTGCAGAAAAGAAAAAGCCGCATTTGATTGCAAATTATGCCTTCGAACTAGCAAAAACATTTAATTTGTTCTACAGGGATTGTCCAGTAATCAAATCCGATGAGCGAACTAGGAAATTTAGGCTTGCAGTTGTTAAGTGCTTTGAGATTATAGTAGAGGATGCCTTAAATTTACTAGGAATTGCAGTACCAGAAAGGATGTAAACATTCTTTCTTTTTAATTTTTAATATTTCAAGTTGCACAAAAATTTAACCTTCCGCTACCTTTCATCTTCTAGTTTAACCCCATTTAGATTACAAAGCCAGTAATGAGTAGCTTTTCTTTTGGAGAGAAAGCTCAAAGGATGAAAGTCCTGCTTGCCTTTCATAAATAGAATTTTGATATGGGTGGGGTTAAATTTCTGTGCAACCTTAAACATTCTTTTTAATTTGTTAATATTTAAACATCCGAATCTTTGATAGCTGTTGGAGAGAAAACCTTACTGTGGAAGGTTTAAAGGGCTAAGTTGATAAGCTCTCTTGATGAATCAGAAAGCCTCTCTGCAAGGAAGTATCCAATTATTTAGATATAGCTTTATTTACATGATAAATTAATGAAGACGGAGGAATTGCTGCTTCAACTATTAAACATAGATTCGCAGAACCCTCCAGGAAATGAAAAAGAAATTGCGTACTTTGTAAAGGATTTTCTAGAAGAGGTAAGCTTTGAGGTTGAGCTTACAGAGTTTGCAAAGAATCGCTATAATGTTGTTGCATCGAAGGGTAAGGGAAAAGGGATCATGATAGAGGGTCATCTGGACACCGTGCCTATAATTTCAAAAGTATGGAAAATTGATGGCAGAGAGATAGATGCGTTTGGTGAGAGAATTGGCAATAAAATATATGGAAGAGGCGCTGTAGACATGAAAGGGCCAATTTCCTGCATATTATCAGCAGTTAGAAAATTAAGAAATGAGGAATTTAAAAAGAAGTTGCTTTTGGTCTTCGTCGGGGATGAAGAAGTAAAGCTTGGAGGCTCAACTTTTCTCGTAAAGAACAGAAAAGACATATTTGACGGCATAACGCATGGTATTGTTGCTGAGCCCACCAATTTTAAAGTTAGCATTGCTCAAAAGGGAATATTAAACTTCGTTGTTAAGTTTAAGGGAAAAGCTGCGCATGCGTCAATACCAGAACTTGGCGATAATGCGATTTATAAGGCATGTGAATTTGTTCAGACTTTAAGAGAACTCGAAAACAATTTAAAGAAAAACAGGCATAGATTGCTTGGTACACCTACAATAAACGTTGGTGTAATCAAAGGGGGTACAAAGGTAAATATCGTACCTGATTACTGTGAGGTTGGGATTGATAGGAGAGTTTTGCCAAATGAAGACCTTAACGACATTCTTGATCAAATAAAAGCAATTCTAAATAAGCTAGGATTAGACGCTAACATAGAGGTAACACTAAAAAAGATGCCTATGGAGATAAGGGAAGATAACTTTGTTAAAAGAGTTAAGGAAATCGCAAATACGGAAGTTACTGGTTTGAGTGGATATACTGAGGCGGAGATTTTCTACAGAGAGTTAGGTATTAAAAGCATAGTTTTTGGGCCTGGCAACGTAAATTTAGCTCACACTACTCAGGAACATGTCGACATTAAAGACTTGAGGAAAGGTACTGTAGTTTTTGAGAAAATAGTTAAAGAATTCTGCATACAATGAGCAATTTAAAATAAATTCAGAAACTTATTTGGTTTCTGCGTTAAGGATCCAAAATTTTAGTACAACCTATTATTTTCGCATCTAAGTTTATATATGAATTTTCTCAAAATAAATAAGTAAAAATGAAGGTTTTCGTAACCTACACAGACGTTCTTGAGGTCACAGCCATAAAAGTTTTTGATAAGCTTAGAAGAGATCCCGAACTTATAGGAAATGAAAATATTTACTTTTACGAACCAAAAGAGAATGAAGTTTTCGAGTACAACTATCATAAGGAACTTGCAAGGTTGCTAATTAGAAAAAGATTTTTAAGCGGTAGATACGTCAAAAAACTTGCAAAAGGTGAAAGGATATCGCTGGATGGCTGGAAAGAAGTAAGAGAAGAGTGGCTAAACTTGTGGAAAAGATGTTTTGGTGACGAAAATCGCGTTGTAGTATGCAAATCCGTTAAAGGTAGGCCCAAAATTTTATTTAAATTTAAACTTTTTAAGTTTCTCAAGCTTAGCAGAGCATACGATCTCGTGCAGTGCCTTCAAGAGGCGAATTCTATAGCTGAGAGGATGTTAAACAAAATGTTCGAGAAAAAAGCTAAAAATTATGATATCATCATTTCATTGCATAGTACCCCATTGGAGTTTCTAAAACGTTACGTGGATGTACTTGAAATTATACCTGAAACTGCTGAAGGTGATGTTGCAATACTTTCATCAGAAATATGTCTAGACGACCCCCTTATAAGGGATGTTCTCAAGCAACTTAAAGAAAGGTTTCGCCTACCAATTATCCCTATCTCCGCTAATGTAAATTTCCCGATAATTTACTTAGAAATATTTTCGAGGAGTTCCTCAAAGTTTGCATGGTGTTTTCCAAGATTACCACCCAGCAGAAAGTTTGTTGTATTGACACAAACATCTGTTCAATGCATAAGTAGAAAAGCTGTAGAAAAATCGTATAATACGGTTAAAGGCATCATAAAACTATTTGCGGAGACGTGAAGATTAAGGTTGAAGATTAAGGTATTTGATAGCATTAATCTTCTAAGGTAGGAATAAAAGTTAGAAAGTAATACTATTTTAATCTTTTATACTAAAATTTATAATGACAAGAACAAAGATTGTCCTGATTGTCATTATCTTAGTAGTTCTGCTGGGCGTCCTTATTTTTATGAGTCGGAACTTTCAAAAGAAGAAGATAATCTCTGCAGAAGGGACTATAAAATACATTCCTTTGGAAGGAGGATTCTATGTGATCGAAACAGATGAGGGAGAAGAATATCTGCCTTTGAATTTGCCAGAAGAGTTTAAAAAAGATGGTTTGAGAGTTAGATTTAAAGGGAAACTTAGAAAAGTTACTACAATTTACGGAAGAGGGAAGCCGATTGAAATTTTAGAAATTGAGAAGATCAGTGAGGTTGGAAAGGTAACAAGGGTTTCTGGTATGAATGCTTCGCAAGAAGAAGCTATAAAGTCATTATTAGAGGAGATAGAGAATATTACTAAAGAGTTGGAAGAAATTGGAAAATGAGAGGCAAAATATTTTGGCTTGGGGTTTTTCTAATGCTTTTGTTGATGGGAGTAAATCTGGCATATGCTCAAGATTCTCCTAAGGAAAATCTTTCTGACAAAATTGCAATTGCTATCCTTTACGAGAGAATAGGAGACGGAAATCAGATAAACAGAAGCATTGAAGAAGAAATAAAAATTTTTAAGGAAACGAATGCGGATTTTATCTTTAGAGCTTTTTGGAGATGGTTTCCAATTCCAGAGAAATGTGAAGATTTGGCAGATGAGGAAGAAAGGGAATTATGCGAACTCAAAGGCTATAGCTACTCTCATTTTGAAGAGTCTATCTCAAAAATAAAGAGTGAACTACCTAATGTAATAATTTGCGGAGCCGTAGGTGCACAATTTCTTCGCGAAACGGATAGAAATCCAATAACTGGAGAAATTTTTAACAAAGAAGAAACCCAAGCTATGAGATTAAATCCAGCAAAATGGGGTATTAATAAAACTCTTCCTCCAAAATTTCGCAATCATCCAGATATTACAAATCCTGATTTTCAGGAGTTGTTGCTAAGCTGGGCAAAAAAGCAGATTGATTGTGGCGCTGATGCAATATGGATTGATATGCTTTTTAAACAGGCAAAAATATTGGAAGAGTTGACAGGGGATGTTTATCATCCAGCAGTTAAAGAATCTTACGATGCTGCGTCAAAAATTATAGATGAAATTCATAAATACGGATACCAAAAGGGAAAGTACATATACGTTGGAACTTGGGCATATTCTGCCCTTACTTTTCCTTATTCTCCACCAAAGTTAGATTTTGTAACAGCATCACCATCGAGTGTAGAAATAGAAGAAATGAAGCTTAACGATGAAAAATGGGACTTTATAATAAACATCACAAAAGAAAAGTTAGGGAATGTTCCAATTTTAGCATTTATTGATTGGGCAGGAACTACCACCACCCCTATGGGGGTATTCAGTCAAAAATTGAGCAAAGAGGAACAAAGGAAGTTCTTAGAATATGCTGATGATTATTTCCAGAAAAAAGGGATAATCTTTGTTTATCCAGTTCATGGCGGATTTATGGGACAGGATGCCAAGATTTTATCCTTCGGAAAGCTGAAAACCTATGATTCTCTAGCACCAGAGTTTGAAACTTACGAAACTATAAAACAACTTGCTCAAAAGAAAATCCAAGATAACCTCAGGAGAAGATTACTAAACACTGAGGTAGCTTCCTGGTACCAAACCATAACGGATTACAAAACCTTTAATAGAACCTTAGATGATGTTATCACACATTTAAAAGAAACAAACACCGACTTCATTTTCAGAGCATTCTGGAAGTATAAAGTTATTCCCGAAACTTGCGATAATTTACCTTCAAATCAAAGAAGGACTTGCGAAGCCACAGGGTACAGCTATGAGAAATTTGAGGAATCAGCAAATAAAATTAAGAAAGAACTTCCCTCTATTATAATTTCTGCTGGAATTCCTACAGAAAGAATCGATGTCAATGAGTATAATCCAATAACAGGCAAAAAGTATACAAAAAGCGAGCTCTGGGAAATGGCTTTAGATCCAGCAAAATGGAATATTACAAATCCGAAAACAGGAAAACCATTAACCAAGAAGGAATTTCAGTTCAACAGAGGAAAATTACTTGGATTCTTCCCTTCTGATTGGGATTCTCCTTCCGATTACGATTGGCAAAAAGCTTATGCATACTATCCAGACATAACCAACCCTGAATTTCAGGAACTACAACTTTCCTGGGCAAAGAAAATGATAGATTCTGGAGCAGATGCCGTTTGGATTGACATGCTTTTCGCTCAAGCAAGAATATTTTACGAACTAACCAAAGATCCTTATCATCCAGCAGTTAGAGAGGCTTACGAGGCGGCTTTAAAGCAGATAGATGAAATCCACAAATATGCAAAGAAGAAGGGAAAATATGTTTATGTTGGAGGATGGACGAACTTCCTCGAGATAAAGGATAACGAAGGTAACCCTGTATATCCAATTCCAGATTTTGACTTCGTTGTGAATATGATTTGGGAGAAAGAAGTTGAAAATAAAAGTTTATCTGAAGAAAGATGGAACGCTTTTTTCGCCAAAGTCAAAAAATATCTCGGCAATGATACGCTTATTTTGGTTTTTATGGACGAAGCAGCAGTTAGATGGCAAGACCAGCCTTTAGGAATATTCTCTCAATATTTAAATAAAACCGAACAAGCAGAATTTTTGAAAATAGTAGATAGTTTCTTTTCTCGAAAAAAGGAGGAATTTGAGCTTCCAATAATCTTTGTTTATCCTTTGCATGGAGGATGGATAGGAAATAATGCAGAAGTTCTTTCTTTCGGGAGGTTTAAAGTTTATGATTCTCTTGCTCCAGAGTTTGAAACCTATGAAACTATAAAAGAACTTGCTCAGAGTAAGAGCTGCAGTATCTTCTCCTGCAAAAGCTGCAGAAACGAAAATATTTGCAATCTGCTGAAATCGTTATATGGAAAAATCGCTTACCTCTCCACAAGAACAGAAAAGGTTGAAAATATCAGCGAGAAATGGAAAACAAAATATTGTATCCCAAGCAATTTGACAAATAAGCTTGAAAATAATCTGGCTTCCTTTGAAAGTGAGATAAACAGCACTTTAGATCTTCTGGAGGAGATGAATCCAGACAGAATTTATTTAAACGACATTCTCTCGCTTAAAAAACATATAAATTCGCTGAAAAACCTAACCAAAGAGCTCGTTAGTACATTTAAAGAAATTAAGGAAGAAATAACAATCTATGATGTTGGGGTAGTCGTATGGATTGAGGTACCTCCAGAACCACATTATGCAATCCTAACAAAGAACGAGAGTTACTATCCAATAAACCTGCCAGAGGAGTTTCAACAAAATAACATATGGGTGGCATTTAAAGGAAGGCTTAGAAAAGATATATCCCCACCAAGCGAAAATATAAGCGGGACCATTTTTACTTATGCAGAAAAACCAATAGAAATCCTAAAAATTAAGTCCATAGAGACGCAAAATATTTCTCAGGTAAAGGTTGCAGTACTCTATGAGAAGATATCCGACCTTATCTATCATCCCTCAAAAATAAGGACTTACGACGATTTGGTGGAAATTTTAAAGGAAGCTAATCCTGATTTGGTTTTCAGGGTGTGGTGGAGGTGGACTCCCACTTACGAATCTCTTCCTCCAACTCATCCTGTATATCAAGCAGGCCATACTTACCAGCAGCTTGAGGAAACTTTAGGAAAACTTAAGAAAGATTTACCGGAGATTGGATTCTGGTTTGGGGCAATTCCTACTCAAAGAATTAACCTTGTAGAAAGGAATCCAATAACAGGAAAAACCTATTCCAAAAATGAGACATGGGAAATGGCCTTGGATCCAACAAAATGGGGGATTAACTTCTCAAAGGAAAAATTGCAGGAATTGGCTCAGCAAGGTCCAACTGGAGAATACGGTTATCTTCCAGATGTTACGAACAAAGAATTTCAGGAGCTTTATTTAAGCTGGGCTAAAAGGCAAATTGATGCTGGGGTTAATGGATTGTTTTTGGATATGCTTTTCGCCCAACCGAGAATTTTGGCGGAGATAACCAAAAATCCTAATCATAAAGCCGTAAAGGAAAGTTTGAAAGCAATTGATTACCTGGTAGAGGAAATACGAAAGTACGGATACGAAAAGGGAAGATACATTTATCTCTGCAGCTTTGGAACGTTTACTGATTTTCCTGATTACGCACCAGATTTAGACTTTGTTCTCGTTACACCAACAGCAGAGGAAGTGAGAAATCTTACCTTAGACGAAGCAAGATGGAACGAAACAATTTCAAAAATAAGGGAAAGGCTTCCAAAAGCGAAAATTTTGGCAATGATCGACTGGGCCGGTACCACAAACACACCTTTGGGAGTTTTCTCCCAGGAATTGAGCAAAGAAGAACAAAGAGAATTTTTGAAAATCGCTGATGAATTTTTCTCAAGAAAGGGAATAATCTTTGTTTATCCAGTTCATGGCGGATTTATGGGACAGGATGCCAAGATTTTATCCTTCGGAAAGCTGAAAACCTATGATTCTCTAGCACCAGAGTTTGAAACTTACGAAACTATAAAACAACTTGCCCAGAGCAAGAAAACAGAACTCATCTGCACAGATGGTATTGATAACGATAAAGATGGTCTAATTGATAATGAGGATGGAGATTGCTGGATAAAAGATGGAGCTATTTTGGGAGAGGAATATTATGTAACTACAAAATATTTAGATTATGTAAAAATTATCCCAGAGCTTAGAGATATAGGTATAAAAACAATTGAGATGTTTCCAATATGGGAACACTGTAATTCGCCAGATCCTGCCAAAAGATGGGCTGTAAGAGATTTTAACAAACTTGACCCTCAAAGAGGAACAGAGAAGGAGCTAGAATTATTTCTTAAAACGGCTCATAAATATAATATTAAAGTAATTACTATGCTTTCTGAATGGGTATCTGCATTCCCACCAACA
Organism: Candidatus Undinarchaeota archaeon; assembly: GCA_964633445.1. Taxonomy (GTDB): domain Archaea; phylum Undinarchaeota; class CAZWFW01; order CAZWFW01; family CAZWFW01; genus CAZWFW01. Next base: position 28,003 of record CAZWFW010000005.1, read on the forward strand.
CCAGAATGTGAATACTTTGATTCAACAGGAGATGGCGGGGCTTTATATCGCTATCAGATAGAAAATCCAGATAAGAATATCCTAATAAAAGACAAATCCGGAAATTTCGTTTGCCATTGTTGCGGCTATGGATATGCTCCCGATCCAACTTCTCAAGATGTTATTGATTTTTTCCTTAAGCAATATAAGAAGATACAAGATTATGGATTCGATGGGCTTAGGCTGGATGCATCGGCTGAATTCACATGCAAAGAGAGTGAACGGATAAATTTATGTCCATACAAATTAGAAGAAAAACCTTGTCCTGAACCTGTTGATAAGGATTATCCTCTGCAGAACTACTATAGAGCCCTATCTAAATTGAAAAAACCAAGTGAGATATGGCATGCAGAAAGTGCTTCTGTTAAAAGGCTTAAAATTCCTGTTGAGAAAAATCCATTATGCAAGTTTCCTTTCTATTATCCAGACACTACAAATGATGAATATGCAGAGATTAGCTCTTCACATTTTAATATGATTTTGCCATATCTTTTCAGAGGTGAAATAAGTCCGACTGATTTTGTTAAATTGATAAAAGAAGAGCCTGTAGCTTATAATAGGGCAAGGCTGAGAGGTGTAATCAAAAAAGATATAGGAGAAGTTTTAACTAAAGAATCTATGAATTTTGTTGTTAAGGATCCTCGATATTATCCTTCAGTTGTTTTAGTCTCCACAATTCCTGGTGTTCCATATGTAGGATTGTACGAACTATTTGGTAGCAGATCAGCTGATAAACTTCATAAGATTTCTGGAGATTCAGTAGCAACAGCTCCAAAAAGAAGAGCATTTTGGAAAAAAGTTCTGAATATACGTAACAGCCATAATGCTCTAAAATATGGCTCAATAGAAAATGTATGGAAATCAGGAGATACTACCTATGCCTACTTAAGAAAATACGAAAACGAAAGCGTTATTGTGGTGATAAACTTCCTGAACAAGCAAGCAACGTCAATTCTTAATCTATCCTTCGTTCCAAAGGGAAGTATTCTGTATGATGAGCTAAATAATGAAACCTTTATTGTTAATAATCCAAACAACTTCAGAATTTCCATTCCTGCTTATGGTTCAAGGATATTGATGTTGAAAACATGTGAAGAAGATGATGATTGCAAGTCAGTAAAATGTCCACAGGCGTATTGCGATAACGGAAAATGCAGATGTCCAGAGATATGGCAGCCTACAATAAATATTTCGAAAGTCAAAGTTGCAGTTCAATATCGCTATGTAACTGATGGCAAGGTCATAAATAGGAGTTTAGATGATGTGATACAAATTTTAAAAGAGACAAAAACAGATTTTCTCTTTCAGGGATGGATGACTCAAAAACCCTGCCCAGATAAATGCTCTGATTTGCCAACCGAGAAGGAAAGAGAAAAATGTGATTTATCTGGTTACAGCTATGAGCACTTAACGGAAGCAATCTTAAAGATAAAGAAAGAGTTGCCAGACATTATCTTTTGCGGCGGAACCCAGGCTGAATATCTTTATCCAGAGGAGGTTGGGGAGTCTCGTTTAATTCTTGAGCCTGGAGACAGAGATAAAGCATGGGAAATAGCCTTAAATCCAGAGAAATGGGGGATTAATGTTAGCAGGAAGGATATTCAATGCTACTGGGCGAAAAGATGGGGGGATATTGAAGAAAATGAATCCTGCCCAAGTGAAAAGGAACTAAAGCAAAGAATGAGAAAGTTCTTCCCAGATTTAACAAATCCAGAGTTCCAAAAAATCTTCCTTGAAAGAATTTACAAGCAAATTGATGCTGGAGTTGATGCTATATGGATTGATATGCTTTATATGCAGGCTCGATTGATGGAAGAATTGACCAAGAACCCAAATCATCCAGCAGTGAAAGAAAGCTATGAGGCTGCAAAAGAGATAGTTAATAAAATACACGAATACGGAGAGAGAAAAGGGAAATATATTTATGTTATAACCTGGGTTGCGGTCAAAGGTAAGGACTCCATTATCAACGTTCCAAAAGAATATGTTAATGTTGATGCTGCAATGGTTTCCCCTTCTTCAAACGAAATAAAAGATAAATTTACAGGTGAGATAGCAAACTTTAACGAAGAGCTTTGGGACGAGTTGGTAAAGAAGATCAAGAAAGAATACGGAATTCCAATATTTGCGAGAATAGATTATGGCGGGCCAGGAAGAACCCAACTCTATGTTTTCTCTCAGGAGCTAAGCAAAGAAGGGGCAAGAGAGTTTTTAAAGAAAGCGGATGAATTTTTCTTAAAGAAGGGGATAATTTTCATCTATCCCGTGCATGGAGGAGATATGGGAAGAGAGGAATTGGTGAAAAAATTATCTTACGGCAAGTTTAACTGGTATGATTCCTTAGCTCCAGAGTTTGAAACTTATGAAATGATAAAGGAACTTGCTCAAAGAAAAGATGCTCTAGGTAAGCTAAAAAGTGTTAAAGTTGCTGCCTGGTATCAATATCTCACTGGAGGAAGGGTAATTGGAAGAAGCGATGAGGCGGCAATTGGGATTCTAAAAGATTTAAATGTTGATTTGGTCAGAGGCTGGTGGAGATGGCAACCTTTACCATTTTCTCCAAAAGATGAGCAATTTGAGAGAATTTTTGGGAAAGAAAAATTCAATAGATTGGTTCTATCTGGACAAACTTGGGAGGATTATGAAAACATTGTAAAACTTTTCAAAAAAGAAATGCCAAATGCTATATTCATGGCTTCTTTTGGTTTACAATTCATTCCTCGGGCAAAAGACAGAGATCCGATTACAGGAGAGATTATACCCAGAGAAAAAGCATGGGAGATGGCTTTTGACCCACAAGAGCACGGATTTAAAATGTCAAAAGCAGAATATCAATGTATCCAAGCAAAAAGGAGGCATTGGGTAAGGAAGGATATTAATTGTAAAGAAGTTTCAGAAGATTTCGTAAAAAATAATCTCTCAGTTTATTGGGGAGATCCAACAAAAGAAGATTGGCAAAGCTTTGCCTTTCATATAGCTCAAAAATTAATTGATGGAGGAGCAGATGCTATATGGATTGACCAATATCAGAATCCATCCGCTAATGCCATTGCTTTGCATTGTTTGGAAGAGCAGGGAACAATAGAAAATTGTAATTATTCCGAAGCATTGGAGGATGATAGAGTGAAGGAAATAATAAATGCTCAAAAGGAATTTATCGATAGAATTCACAGATACGGTTTGTCGAAAGGGAAGTATGTTTTAGTAGGTAGTTGGGGTGTGCTTGGCGAGGAGAAAGCTCCCCAACAGAGTGTGTTGATAAAAGATTTGGTTCCAGATTATGATTTTGTTGTCACAACGATTTCTTCCGAAGAAATTTACAACAAAAGGATAGACAGTCAGAAGTGGAAAGATATTGTTAAAAAACATCGCGAAATTTTTGGAGATATCCCAATGTTTGTTTGGTTTGACACTGGCTATTATTACTCGCCAATGCACATCTTTTCTCAGTATTTAAGCAAAGAAGAACAAGCAGAGTTTTTGGAGAATGTAGATAGGTTCTTTGTCGACTTGAGCAAAAAGGAAAATTTGACAATTGTTTTTATTTATCCAATATCTGGCCAGATGATGGGACCCTGGAAGGAAAACGAGAGAAAAATTCTCTCCTTTCAGTGTTGTTGTGATATCTGCAAAGAAAAATGCTTAATTTCAGGAGATTCAAAAGAAGAATGTGGTTTTGGAAGTTATGATGCTTTAGCTCCTGAATTTGAAACTTATGAAACAATCAAAAAACTAGTACAAAAGAAAAAAGCAAAGCCTGATTTCACAGTAACTAACATAACCTGGACTCCTAAAAATCCAAAGATTGGTGAAGAAATAACCTTTTATTCGACAATCAAAAACATAGGAGACACGGTTTTAAGGAGCAGTGGCCAAGGATTTAAACTCTGCGCTTATATTGACGGAGAGAAGATCAACTGCTATTCAGCTGGTAATGAATGGGGTTCAGAAATAGAAAAAGGCGAAGAACATACATATACTTGGTCAAGAACTTCAAACTGGCCAGAGAAGCTTAAACCTGGAGAACATACGTTTGGAGTTAAAATTGAAAATGTATTCGGTATTCCAGAGGAATCAGACACAACCAACAACGAGAAAACAGTGATATTTACTATATCCCCAAACATTTCTCACTGGATAGATGAACCTCTGTTTGAGATGATCCAATCCAGCAAAAAAGGAACTCTTACCTTCAAAGAACAAGAAAAAATGCTTCCTTTGCTGGCAGAGATGGGAATAAAGACAGTTTATTTAACTCCAATTTGGGAAATGTGTGAAGAACCGAGAGGATTGAAGAGGTATTGCATAAAGGATTACTACAAAATAGACCCAGAAAAGGGAACCGAGAAAGATTTAAAAGAGTTTGTTGAAAAAGCTCACAGCTATGGAATAAAGGTAATTTTGGATTTGGTAACCGCCCATACAGGTCCTGGAAGGTATATTTATGAAAATCACAAAGATTGGATTCTTAAAGATAAATACGGAAGATTGGCTCTCTGCTGGCCTCACAAACACTGGGGATATGCTGTTGATAGAAAAAATCCAGAAGTGATAGAGCATTTCACAAAAATAGCTAAATATTATGTTGATGAATTTGGAATTGATGGCTGGAGAGTTGATGCTATAGGAACAGTACATTGCAATGAAAGCATTCCTGATTGCCCTCAACCTGTGGAGGGAGAGCATCACTCAAAAGATTTATTGAAGAGCATAAAATCAGCTTTAGGCAAAGATAAAGCTTTGTATCTTGAGTGGGGCTATCTTGGAAGATTGTATTTGCTTGAAGCAGGGGTTGAAGAAAGAGGGGGTTGCCCGTATCCCAATCCAATTCCCTGTTCTATGG
>CAZWFW010000006.1:0-28465 GCA_964633445.1 Candidatus Undinarchaeota archaeon
TTTATGCTTTATTATAATTGCTTGAGGTGGTGTTTGTGTTAAGTGGACAGATCCTTTTCATATGGTTAATGAATATAAACTATCCATAGAACCCTTTTCTTGGATAAGAAAAAACATGGCATTTTTGCTACCCGTGCTCCGTACAGACCTAATCCCATAGGGATATCTGTTGTCAAATTATTATGTATAAGGGGTAATTTGCTTTATGTCTCTGACCTAGATGTTCTGGACGGTACCTCTCTACTCGATATAAAGCTGTATGTTCCTCAATTTGATAGCAGAAAAACCGAAAGAATAGGATGGCTATCAAATAAAATTCATAAGCTTAGATGCTGCATAAAAAAGGAAAAGTTTTCATAAACTTTACTAGATCATTGACTCATAGATTCTCATTGTAAAAGACAGAGCAATGTTAAAGATAATCAGCGAGATCGCTATTAATATTGGAGTGTATCTTAAACCTCTCTTTGCGGAACCCTCCTGTATAGTTCCTATAAGTAGAGATGCGAAGAAACATGTTATTGCTATGCATGTTATTGCAAACATCCTTAATGCATCGAGATCTATAAATTTACTGCCCAACGCAAATCCCATTTGTAGAGGCATACCTTGAACATTTAATTCAGAAACATCTACATTCATTTGGCTAAGCATGTTATGAGCAACATTCATGAAACCTAGTGATAAGGAAAAAAGAAGAGGTGCTCCAAAGGCTGCAACAAATACTAAAGATAAGCGATAAAAGGATATTCTTGCATTTACTTCCCTTTTTATATCCCTTAAAACTCTAATTTCATCTGAAATACCCTCCAACAATGGAGCAACTTTACCTCCAGCTCTTATACCTTCAGCAAGCAAAGCAACAGTCCTCTGAATAATATCAGACTCTACTCTTCTAGGTATTTCCATGAGAGCTTCATCCAAATCTACGCCCTCTATAACCTTATCGGCGACTTTGCCAATTTCTTTAGCTAAAGGACCAAACTCAGGTCTGGGAGCACTCCACAAGGCCTCTTCCACAGTCATACCAGCCCTTATATTTGCAGCCATCAAAGCCAACACATCAGAAAATACTTCCTCAGCCCTAGCAGCTCTTCTATCTGCTGTATAAGAAAGTAATGTATAGAAAAATAATAACGATAGTATAGTTGTAGTAATTCCTATAATGACAGCCAATGAGAATTTTACACTAAACACTGCCCAAAGATCAAACATTGTTGCAAACCCTAATCCTATTGAAAACAAAATTGTAAAACTTATCCAATCCTCCGGAGTAACATGAACATCTGCATATTCAATAAGCTTTTGTATAGATTCCTTATACCACCTCGGCGTTAGATGATAAACTGAGATGTAAACTCTTCTAATAAATTTTTTGAAATCTCCTCTCTTCTTCTCTTTTACTCTTAATTTTCTAAGCGAAATATTAAATTTCATTTTATATTGAGAGCAATGGTCTTTTAGCCTTTATCATGTTTAAAAACATAAGTTGGAAGAATGCTACTCCTAAAGCAATTATAGCAAGCAATGTTGAGGTTACCTGGAATCCCACAAACATAGCCACCATCATAAGAAAGCTCAGCCCTAAACTAGGAGCAATTACCGCAATCATCATATACATAAGCGTATACATGTTCAACTCTTGTCCGTACTGCAAAAATCTGGCTTCTTGCTCTTTCTCAACCTCCTTAAGCAAATCCTCAAGCACTTTCCTAATATCAAAACCTACTTCCATAGCACTTATTAACTGCCAGCATAGTCTTTTAACATGCTCTGAAGCATTTCTATGAGCCATTTCTTCTAAGGCTTTTGGTCTTGGCATGCCCATATCTATATCCTTTACTGTTTTAGCAAATTCTTCAGAAAGTTTACCATAACCAGATTGTGCTACTGAAACCATCGCATCAAACAGTGGTATGCCTGATTGGACTTCAATTAATAGATGCCTCAATCCAAAAGGTAGGTCTTTTTCAATTAATGCAGCAATCTTTCTGGCTCTAGCCTTAGGGAAAATAGCCCCATAAATAGTTATCATAATCATTACAAGAATACCAGCTGGAATTGCTATAGAAATAACTTGACCTATAGGCACGTTGCTTATAAATGCTAAATAGATTAGTAGGCCAGTAACCATTATTCCCATTAAAATAGATCCACTCATAACATAAGCCATATACTCAACGGCATCTATTTCGATTCTAGCTTCTCTGAGATCAGCGGATAGTCCCGGAAAAAAACTAGCAACAAATCTCGCAAATCCTTCCAATCTTTTCATTAAAAATTCTAACTTTTCTTTTGGAAATGGTATAAATGGTAGCCTTACACCGTTTCTACCCATTTTTCCTTTTCAACCAGTTCTTCTCCTAATATTTCCGCTGGATCTCTATTCTTTTTAACAACATCCAAAACATATTCCTTATCCCTATAATATTCGCAAATAACTTTACCCACAGCATCAACAGATTTTATTTGATGACTAAGTAAGTAATCAAGAACTTTCTGCTTCTCCCTAAGATCCTCATCAACCTCCCTCTCTGTTAGCCCGGTATGCAGTTCTATATCTTCCTTTAGCCTAACTCTCCTATTAACTCCAATTACCTCATCATGCTTAGCATCCCACATGTAAAGTGTGTTGAGCTCTACTTTCGTTTCTCTTCCTCTCTTTGGCAATACCTCACAGATTTCAAGTACTCTTCTTATACCTAATTTTCTTTGTCTGTACATTATAACAATCAAGTGTAAGGACTCAAGCATTATATCAGGTATGCTTATAGGAGGATTTGACAGCCTTCTCAAAACTTGCTTAGCTCTCTCAGCGTGGAATGTCGCATAGGCTGCATGTCCTGTGTGCATAGCCTCAAATAAAACTTCAGCTTCCTCTTTTCTTCTAATTTCACCTACCAAAACCCTATCTGGACGCATTCTTAATGAGTTAACCATGAGATCTAGCATACTAACTTCGCCTTCACCCTCTGGATTTGGAGGCCTAGCAAGCAAAGGTACCCACTGCAACCATTTAGGTAACTGCAACTCTCTAGTCTCCTCAATAGTTATAACTCTTTGGTTCGGCGGGATGAAGCATGCTATAACATTCATCAGACTCGTTTTACCACTTGCAGTTCCTCCAGCAATCAACATGCTAACTTCATATTGCATACAAAGCCATAGAAAGCTGGCAACTTCCTTGTCTAATGTGTTTCTTTCAAGAAAATGGGTTACAGTCCAAGGATTTCTTGCAAACTTTCTTATTGTTATGGTACTACCTTTCGTTGATATTGGATAGAGTGTAGCATTTGCTCTATCTCCAGTATAAAGCACGGCATCAAGCAAAGGGGTTAGCGTAGTTATTTGCCTACCACACTCCCTTGCGATTTGACTTGCATAATGCCTTATCTCTCTATCATCTTTCATGTAAATTGGCGTTTTTAACCAACCATACTTTGAGTGATATACCCAAATAGGCTCATCAGCACAGTTTACTGTGATTTCTTCAAGGTTGGGATCGTTAAGAAAAACCTCCAAAACACCTAAACCAAGCATTTCTTGGACTAGATATCCCACTAATATCTTCTTTTGTTCAGGTGTTACATGTGGTATTCTTTGCTCTAAAATTTTTTCAGCTTCCTTCCTAAACTTTTTCTTTGCTTCAATCTTCTTTCTAGGATCTGTAATTTCAGTAATTTCGACCTTAGTTCTTGCAACTATTTCACGCTTTAAATTTTCGAGAATAGTTCTGGTAGCAGACTCTATAACGGGCATTCTAATATAATAAATGGGAACAAACTCCTCAGGTATTGACCATATCTCAACTACTATTGGTATCTCCTCAGAATAAACTGTATATGTTTCCAGAAGTTTTTTCTCACGCTTTATCATTTCCAAAATTTAAACTACCTTTTTGAGCATAAAATATTTTTGTTTATCATGTGTAGCCTGTCAACCTACTACCCCCTAGCATAAAATAAGTTATACAATGCTGCAAAACTCAAACAAAATTCATAAACCGCTTTAAATTTCCCAGTAAAGCTTCAACAAGAAAAATCCTTGCATATTGCACCCCTCAAGCCAAATTTTTCATGCTTATAATTCAATCCTAATTTCTTAAAAGCATAGTTATACCAAGCCTTCTATCGCAAGGGATTACTCTGGTTTATCAACGCAAGCTTTTAAAACTTTTTTCATAAAAATTAAAGCATCTAGCTACTATGTATTTTGCTTGCATATGTTGCAATTACATAAAAACCGTAAAGTTTTGTCCCCGTATTAGCATGCATGCTTTGAAGGACTGTTGAACCCAATAACATAGCCTCTTTTAATCTCTTCACGAGGATTCTCCAAAAAGATCTTTATATCGCCGCATAGTCATTATTTTCGGTTTTTTAAATGGATTTTTTGGATAGTATAGCTTCAGCATTCCTTGTGAATCCAAAGCACGCGCCCAGGTCTCTACTTGCTCCTCACTTACATGCAATGCCGCAGCAGCTTGGGATACTTCCATTTCTTCGTTAGGCGACTCTTTAACTAATTTTATTAGAGAATCTATTTCTGTTTTAACTATAACCTTTTCTCTTTCTCCAATAAGCTTCTCAATTTTCCATCCTTTCTTCTTTATCGGTGCCTTTCTAATTTCGGCGGATAGCATTTCCCTTATATTTGGAAATTTGAATTTTTCAGTATATCTCACAATCTGCTCGAATTGCTCCTCATCTCTTATACCTAAATCGTCCATAGCTATATTTCTCGGAATCTTACCTTTTGTTGTTACAATCCTAACTAATTCCTCACCTTTTCTTTCTAATGTTTCTATATCTAAAGCTTTAGGCAAGTAAGCTAAATCAAATTTTATTATTCCCCTCCTCCTTCTAATAATATATTTAAGCACACCCTCTCCAGGCCTTTCTATGGATTCATACCACTCAGAATCCAAAACACCCAAATTTAATAACCTCTTTATAATACTCTCAATCTCCTCTTTTGGGGCACCGAGCTCTTTGCTAAGTTCATCAACACTCATGGGTCTTTGGAGGAGAAGCTGAAGTATTTGCATTATTCTAGGATTTGCTAAAGCTTGAGCAAAGCCTAGCAAAACTTCTGCTTCTTTTTCCTCTATTTCAATTATTGCACTTTCCCTTTTTTCTTTTTTTCTTCTAAAGAACATCCCCCTATATCTACTTTTAATTTTTAACAGATAAATAAAGCTACCCAGAAACTATGAAGAAAATATCTTCTTTGTCTAAGGTGATGCTATTACCAGCGGTTACATTCACCGTAAAGTTACCACTATAGGTAGGTGTAACTTTTAGTGTGAAGTTTTCCTTATCCAAAAGCAAGGGAATATAAGTAGGCGTTAAATTAATTAGCCATCCAGAGGGTGCTTCAGCGGAAAGGTAAATGTCTGTCAGGTTAGTATTACCTGTATTTATGGCAAATCCCTCAATTTTAGCAGTTTGAGAGGTGTTCACTTTAACAACCCTTGGTATGAATTCCAAGGAAAGCGAGGGAACTCTAATATAAGTTGAGATGTTAAGTAAAGCCTCCTCAGAGCAATAATTTGGCAAGTTCTCTATAATTTTTATGTCTTTCAAAAAGAAATTGGCTGTAGAGTTATGAACCGTAACATTAGATGAGCTGGCGTTTTGGAGAATAAGAGATATCTGCGTTTTGTTAGCATCATTAGGTGATATAATATATATTTTTCCATGGTAAATTGTGTTGTTGTTATACGTTGTATCTATCACTATTTTTGAGGTATTTTTCTCGAAAGCAACGTAAACAGGAACGCTTAGATTAAGAGCATAGCATATAACCTGGGGTACTGCAGTAATATTGGTTTGCTTCTCGTCCGTAGGGATTATTAGCGAATTGTTGGGAAAGAATGTGTGTGTTTCCAAAAAATGCATGCCAATAGTAGGATCCTCAACAAATACTATGCCACTTGTAGTATTCCTATTGTTTAATCCGTAATCGATGACTATTCCCTTTGGATCTAAGTTAATGCTTTCGGAGAAGTTTTCATCCACAAAACCTGAAAAACTGGTTAGGGTCCCTTTTAGCAGAGAATATTTATTATGCTTATTTGCTTTAACAATTCTTTCTACTATCCACCTGAAGTTATCGCAAATACTTACAAATCTTTCCTCTGCCATAACCTTAGCAGGTTTTAGAGAGACTTGTGAGCTGGTATTTGCTCTTAGAAAATGTATCGCTAAAATATATAGAGGTATAAGGCTAAGAAAGATTAAATAGCTATACACAAATCCTTTTTGCTTCCTTACCTTAAAAAGTAAGATTATCGAAAGTGTTGCCAATAATGCTGTTAAGATTGCATGAAGAATTGCCTCTTGAATCTCAGAGTAATTTTCAGGAACAAAAATTATTGAAGATAAAGGATATATGCTAAGCAATAAAGTACAAAATGCAGCAATTATAATTTGCACTATATTTCTTTTATCCATAGTTTTAATTCTGCAATTGCAAGGCTATTATTTATGTATATCATTCTCTTAGCAACTACAAATTTTGATGTCACCAAAATTGTAGCATTCTGCGGCTTTCTAATAGCTATGGTTGAATTTGGCAGATATATTCTTAATATCGCGTATGTATTGTTATTCAGGGTTCCATTTAAAAAATCAAGTATATCTTCCGCACTTCCCTCCAAAATCTTGCTTTTGTCCAACACTAGAAGCATATCTGAGGCAACTTTATAGAGATTAGCATCCACCCAACCCTTTGGTGATACCACAAGCATACTCTGAGTTGTGGCGAGGATGGTGAGTATTGCTATACCTAAAGCTAATGCCGCTTCTAGTGTTAATACTTGGGCGCTAAGCCCATACTGCGATGACAATTTTTCCAGTATCATTTCCCATAACAATCGGTGCATAAGCTACTGCAACATCAGAAATCCTCGAAGGTTTTTTGCCAACAGCAGCTATAAGTTGCGTTGAGTTATATACCTGCAGCATAAATTCATATTTACCTACACACAGCAACTTCTTAGCAAATTTGTAGTTGAAATCGCTCTCGTTAACAAAATCTAAAAAAGTTGTAACTTTTTGAGGATCAATAACATTAGCAGAACCATTACTTAAACCTATCATTTTTACTTCACTAACATTAGTCCAATTTACCGGTATGCCTGCAGATTTCACCAAAATGTTTAAAGCGTGCAACGCTATATAATTAAGCTCATTTTGCTGCTCGTTCTGATAAATCATGTTATTTAATTTATGCCATGAAAGGGATGAGAGTACCAATATGCTTGCAAAAAGCGTAAATGCTACTAAAGCATCCAGCGCGTAAATTTGACTATTTCTCGATTTTGATAAAACCATCCTCATTTCTTATAACGTAAGTTTCGTTTGGTAATAACGTTGCGTTTTCAATATTCCTATTAGATATTTGATACGTATAGGATTCCTTCTCGGTATTTATGGATATCACACCAGTGCTATGGATTGTTGCGTTATATCTCAATCCCACAAATTTGGGCAGGGTAATTTGTCTTCTGCAACCATCCCCGCAAATAGCAACGCTGTCAATTTCGTTAGCTAATATAGTGGAAACATGCTTCATCATAAGAAAAGTGCTTATGGTTCTGGAGGCTTTTCTCTCCTCTGAAATCTTTGGAAAAACAGATAACACTAGAATTAGAATAAAAATCATTATTCCCAAAAATTCTATGGAAGCTTGGGCTTTCATTAATTTTTTAATACTTTTGTATGCTATATGAAACTTAATCATGAACAGTGATTTAAAACTCCAGCAGTTAGTTGACGAACTGAATAACTATCTCGTGATAACCGAGGGAAAGAGAGATAAACAGTGTTTGATTGAGCTAGGCGTTAATAAAGCAAAGATTGTTACTCTAAATAACGGAAAACCGTTAGCTGAATTTACAGACGAAATTGCTAGATTTGCAGATAAGGTGGTTATTCTTACGGATTTTGATAGAGAAGGTAAAAAGCTAGCATCAAAATTATTATATTTCTTACTATTAAAAGGTGTAAAGGTTGATGTGAGGTTGAGAGGATTGTTTAGAAAAATTTTTAAAGTAACCCAAATTGAAGAACTAAGAAAATATTTAAAAGGAGGCGAGATTTATGGCAAAAGTAGCTCTCGTAAGCGCAAAATATATTATAAAAGCAAAATTCGAGGTAGAGGGAATCATAGAAAAGCCAGACGTAATTGGAGCAATTTTTGGCCAAACGGAGGGGTTACTAGGTTATGAATTGGACTTAAGAGAGCTCCAAAAGAGTGGGAGACTGGGTAGAATTGAAGTAACTACAAAGACGGAAGGTAGTAAGACAGTAGGGATTATGGAAATACCTCTAAGTTTGAATAAGGAAGAGACAGCTCTGCTAGCTGCAACAATAGAAACCGTTGATAGAATAGGGCCGTATCATGCTAAAGTGGAAATTACAAGTATAGAAGATGTTCGTACGCAGAAGAGGAAGTATATTGTTGAAAGGGCTAAGGAGCTTCTAAGCAAGATAGTGGAAAGCTCCAATATGGATATTCAGGAAATTTCAGAAGTTTTGAGACAAGCTGTTAGAGAGAAGGAATTGATCGAGTATGGACCAGAAAAATTGCCAGCGGGTCCAGCAATAGATAATAGTGATGCTATCATTATTGTTGAGGGAAGAGCAGATGTTATAAATTTACTGAGACACGGAATAAAGAACGTTATAGCTCTGGAAGGGGTAAAAGTTCCTAAAACTATCATAGAGCTAAGTAAAAAGAAAACAGCAACCGCATTTCTTGACGGTGACAGAGGTGGTGACCTAATACTTAAAGAGTTGTTGAAAGTTGCAGAGATAGATTACGTAGCGAGAGCGCCTGAAGGAAAGGAAGTTGAGGAGCTCACAAAGAAGGAAATAATTAAAGCTCTTAGAAATAAAGTTTCCGTAGAGCAAATTTTGCAGGACGTAAAAGAAAAACCGAAAAGAAAGTCTAAATTGCAAGAGCTTTATGAAAAGGCCAAAAACTTAAACGTTGCGTATCTGCTCAATGAAAAAAGAGAAGTTGTTGGGGAAGTTCCGACCAGAGAACTCGAGAAAGTTCTGGAGGATTTAAGTATGCCTGTAAGGTATTTGGTATTTAGTGGAAGAGCTAGCCAATCGCTTGTAAACCTTGCTAGGGAAAGAGGTGTTAAATATATTGTTTGCTCTAAAAAAGGAGCTATAGATAATAGAAGTATAAAAATAATTGAGGAGATGAAAGATGTTAGACATGCGAAAGCTTCAGAAAATGCTTAAAAACGTTGATATTGAGGAAATCGATGCAACCAAGGTAATTATAGAGACTACAAGAGATAAAATCATAATCGAGAAGCCAAGGGTTATGAAAACAGGTTTTATGGGACAATCAGTTTTTCAGGTGATTGGAGGTAGTCTCAGAAAGGAATCCCAAAGTTATGAGGAAGGCAAAGAAGAGAAAAAGGAATATGAGGTTAATGAGGCTGATGTAAAGCTTGTGGCTGAACAAGCTAATGTTAGCATAGATGAGGCAAAGGAAGCTTTAATAAAAGCTAAAGGGGACATAGCTAAAGCGATAATGATTTTAAAGGAAAGTGGATAAACATAAGATTTTCGCCTTTCTCTTTATTTTTCTTTACTTTATTCTGCAAATCGCAAGCTGTAAGGACTTAGTTATATCCTCAGATCAGGATGCTGAGATTGCGGAATTCTTTGCTGAAGAGATAAATGCAAGTTTGGTGGTAATAAGGTGGGGGTCCTGCGAAGAATTTGATTTAAGCGATGTAAAAAGGGCAATCATCATAGGAGGGGAAGTTGCAGTTCCTAAATGCGTTGAGGATTTCCTTAAGGAAAAAAACGTAACTTACGAAAGAATTGGAGGAAAACGCAGGGAAAATACCGCAAAACTTGTTTTAAAGAAGCTGAATATAGAGGTGCCTGAAGAGGATATTTTAGGGAATTTATCTAAACAGGAAGGTGGTGCATATTTCATAGGGAGAGGCTGTGTGGCTGAGCGCTGGGCAAATTTCCTAAAAAATGAGCTTATCGAAGGAAATTCATCAGTTTTTATCGGAAATTTCCTGAATAATGAGGAACTTGCTAAAGAATGGTGTTTAAATTACCCTACCAAGGTATCACTGCTTCCTCTCGTTATTCGTTGCGATAATAAACTATTTTTCACAGGTACGGACAATCTTCTGCCGATCTCCATAATGAAATTTGAGAAGATAAAGAAAAAGTGTCACAGCAAATTATTCTTTTTAGTCTTTATCTTTTATTTTTTAGCAATCTTAGCATCACATTTCCTGACAAGAAACATCGCTTTCATAAGCTTGTTAGCGCTTTTGCTCAGCATCTTTATTATCAAATTTTATCTTCTTCTAGAAAATTTTGACGTGAACTGGGATTGCTACGTAGGATATTTAGACGGGGCTCTGAGCTTATATTACCAAAATACCTACGATCCAATATTTAGGGAAAAATATTTCCCAGGAACATCCATCGTAGTAGCTCTGTGGTTTATGCTAACAAAACCCTCAACCTATTCTCTTTATCTCCTAAATTTATCAGCGGCGCTCCTTCTGATAACATTCCTATGTCTCCTAGCTTTCTCTATAACTAAAAATCCCTTTATTTCCATACTCCCAGGCATTTTACTTCTAACTGATGATATATTTGAGAGGACGGTTTTATTTTTCGGCTCTGATATAATATTCCTATTCTTCTTCCTATCTTCCCTTTTTCTGCTTTATAAAAACACAAAATTATGGATATTATCTAGCATATTCTCAACAGCGGTTAGATTTTCTGGAATAATCTTACCAATCAGCTATGCTGCTGTTAGGAGGGATATAAAGCCTTTGCTAATAGTCTCATTTTTTTCGCTTTTATTCCTTTATTCTTTTGGAATAACAGGTTACATAAGGGAGTATCACTCGAAATCCCTCATGCTGAATTTTGAATTTTTCTCAGAAAATTTTAGGTTATATGCTAATGCCATACATCCCGTCTTTCTTATTTTGTTTGTCGTATCCCTTTTCTTCCTAAAGGAGAAAATTGTCGGCTATACAGCAATTCTCTGTTTCGTAGCAGCTGCGGCATGGTGTTCCAGAGAGCCAAGATACATACTGCCAGCAATACCCCTTATTTATCTTCAAGTAACAATTTTAGTTTACGAAGTCTATAAAAAATTTAAAATGGAAAATCCTGCAAACGCGATAACAATATCTAGGACAATTTTAATATTTGTAGCAGTCACCCTTCTTTATTTTGGAAACGAAACTGTAAAATTAGTAGGAGCATTCGCAATAATTTTGTCTTTTGTTTTAGACGCTGTCGATGGTCTAGTTGCTAGAAAATTCAAGCTGCAGACGGTTACAGGAAGCCTATTAGATGTTTTGGGTGACAGAATAACTGAATATGTACTATGGATATTTTTTCTTGATGCTGACCTAATACCATTATGGGCTTCCTTGATAGTTATTACTAGGGGAGTTTTAACAGATTTTATAAGAGCTGAAGCGGAAGCTAAGAATATAGCAGTTTATGATTTACCTAAATCAAGAGTTGCAAAGTTTCTTGTTGCAAGTAGGATTATGAGATTTAGCATAGGATTCTCAAAAATGATCCTTTTTAGCTTACTATCCTTTAAGATGGCTGGATTTGATATTAGCTACAGCATTTGCTACACTTTAATTATTATTACCGTAGCGCTTAACATTTTGAGAGGTTTACCAGTCATTATCGAAAGGTTGAAATACCGCCCGTAGAATACAATGTGCTTAGATGTATTCTAGGTTATCCAGATTGCTTTTTTGAAAGCTCTAAACATGCGCTCTTTCCAGCAAATTTTTTATAAAGTTTAGCAAATCCTAGGCAAGGGATCTGCTAAGGGCATATCAACTATCCTATATCCTCCAACCATTGTCTTAAGTACTACGCCTTGCCCCTTTGTAACTTTGCCTACAATCTTAGCATCATCCACTTCCTTAATAATTTCCTTAGCATCTTTCTTGCCAGCAAACATCACCGCCCTACCCTCACATATCAACTCAAGCGGATCCACGCCAAGTAATTCGCAAATCTCCCTAGTTTCATTATGAATTGGTACTTTTCTCTCCTCAATAACAATCCTTACTTTAGATTTACTTGCAATTTCATTCAAAGCTCCAGCAAGTCCTCCTCTGGTTAAGTCCTTCATCGCATGGATATCAGCAACGTCCAAACACTTCTTAATGATTTTCCATAACGGCATTACATCCGATTTCAGCTCTGTTTCAATGTTGTTTCTTATCGCAAGTAAACACGCTCCATGCCTACCAATATCCCCTGTAACTATAACATAGTCATTAATTTTAGCTCCGGAGTCCAATACAGGTTTTTTATATATCTTTCCAATGCCAGCAACGGAAATTGCCATACCTCCTATTTTTCCTTTTTCAACAACTTTGAAATCTCCAGTTACTAGAGCAACATCATTTTCTTTACATACTAGCTCCATTGATTTCACAACCTTCTTGAGAACATTCTTCGGAACACCTTCCTCAACAATCATAGCATCTGCTATGCATATCGGTTTAGCACCTACGCAAGCTAAATCGTTTATTGCGCCGCAAATTGAAAGCTTACCAATATCTCCTCCAGGGAAAGTTAGAGGTTGAATAGTATGGCTGTCTATGGTAAAGGCTAGATTACCTTTAAATGGAAATACATTGGCATCATCAAAAGATTGTAATGGAATCCCGTTCTCAACTTTACTAGGCTTAAAATTTAAAAGCAGTTCCTCAAGTAACTTGTGCATAAGTTTACCTCCACTGTATTTAGAGTCTATAACATCTGAAGTTGCCATTGTTTTCTTACTCTTTCTTGTAATATTTTTTGATGATTCATAACTAAAATACAAGGTCAAAAAACTAATAGAGATGTAGAACATAGAACGGAAGCACCTTTAAAAATGAAAAATAAAGCTAATCTTTACCAAGCAGGATAATGATGTTCGAGTTTTTATGAAAAACTAGTGAGAAGGATTTTTGTTAATTCGGTTTATATTTAAAAGCTACGGAGGTAAAATCGCCTTATAGGTTATTTTAACGTGTGCTTCCTCCAAAAATAAAAAATTCTCAACCCATTTTTACATTTTTACGAAAACCTAATAAATAATAAATACTAACAACCAAATAAAATTCTAAGGGGGGTAAAATGTCAGAAATAATCATAACTTTATGGTCCCTCTGGATCCTAGTGGCAACAACAATAGCGGCTGTATATATACTGTCAAAGAAAAAAGAGGTTGCAGAATTCTTGGTTAGTCCCAAGAAACCACTAGTCGGGAGAATTGTAGCAACAGCCTTGTTCTCGTTGCTTATTATGGCTGCAAGTGAATTTGCATTGGTTGTTGCAGGAGCAAGGGTTAATGTTAGAGATGCAATTGCTTTCCTAGCCGCATTCATTATAGGGCCAGTTGAGGGTTTAATAGTAGGTTTAATCGGAGGTTTGTATAGAATACACTTAGGAGGATGGACGGCAGTTGCTTGCGGTCTAGCAACAATCTCAGCAGGAATAATAGCGTGGTACTTGGCTAAATATAAAAACTTCAACGTAATTAAAATGAGTAAGAAGCAAATATACCTAGCGGTTCTGGCAATAATTCTGTGGGAAACAATACACATCCAAGTATACGTTCCAGTGTTCGAAGCGATACAAGAGAAATATCCAGGATTTGCTGAAAGTATGTCAAAAGCCTTTGCAGCTGAAACGCCTATAGCACCTAAAGAGATAAACGGTAGCTATATAGGCTTTGGAGGAGCATTCAAAGTTATGCTTAAAAAAATTTATGTTCCAATGACACTAGCAAATGCTGTTCTTGTAGCAACAGGAATTCTGCTGATGAAAGATATTGTGGTTAGAAGAGTAGCTGAAATACTAGCTGAGACAGATTTGGAAACTCTAACAAAAGCTATAGAAGCTGCGAAGTCGAAGAAATGAGAAAAAATGAAATAATCGAAAGTATAAACAGAGTATGTCATAATAAGAGAGAAGCTGAAGCTATATTTTTAGAATGTATCAAGGAAAACGCGTTGGAAAATAAGGAAGAGTACAGCAAAGGTGAAGTTGTTAAGCTATGCAATTCGCTAAAGAGAAGAGGTGGTTATTTAGCAGTAGTGGCAAGTATATTAGCAGCTAAGGTTTATCTATCTTAATTTTAGGTAGTCATTCTTTTTTTCTTTATATTTTTTGCAGAGTCTTTTTACGCCTGAAAGGATAGGATTAAATAAAAAAGCTGTGTACTATATGTTATGAAGAGGGTTACCACTGTTAAACAACTGGTAACTTTACTAGTAGTTTTATTCACTCTGGAGAAAGCTGGTTTTGGATGCATAGGTACTGGATATACTTGTGACAGAGGTGCAATTGAGATTCATGTGCCATTAAGTTTTGAAAAGATAGATGCAGCCTATAAAAAAGCTAATGTTAAACCATACGGGCAGCTTTGGGGCGTCAGGGGGAATATTTCCGCTTACTATACCGATAAAAAGCCTATACTTCTTTACGTTTTTGACAACGGGGTAAGATTGCAAATTGCCGTCAAAAACTTTACTGTGCATAAGTTTTTAAACGAATCCTGCGAATTTTGGGATGATCCCAAAAATCTCGATGCAAAAAATATTACTGAGCAAGAATTGAGAAAGCTCAAAAGTATTGGAGCTATAAACTTGACTGAAAATCAAATTAGAAAAATAGTTGAATTTGCAGAATGGGGTGTTGCTGGAAACATGTGGATCGACGTCAGAGAAGGGTTAACTGGTGTTTATGCAGTTAATGTTGGAGGTGTAAGAGGTTGCGGAGGTGGGTTTGTTGCGATTCTTAGCGATACTTCTTACTGGGATAAAAATTTGCAAGAAGTTGAAGAAAAATTGGCTGAGAAGGAATCAGGTAGAAGCGCTATTGCTGTTATAAGTGCAGTTGCAGCTATTTTCATGATTATAGTTGGTTTTTATCTAATTAAGCATAAAAAATAAAAATTTTATGTTGGTATTCGTTGGTCTTGGGTTTAAGCCGGAGGACTTGACGATTGAAGGTCTTAAGGAAATAAAAGCGGCAGATAGACTTTATGTTGAGAGTTATACAAATATTTTCGATTTGGAAGGACTTAAGAAAATTATAGGGAGAGATTTCATTGTGCTAAAACGCAGTAATCTTGAGGAAAATAGTAAATTTCTGGTTAGAGAAGCTAAGGATAAAAAAGTTGTAATTATGGTGCCAGGAGATCCCTTAGCGGCTACCACTCACTCAGCAGTATTGCTGGAGGCTAAGAAGCGAGAGGTTGATTGTAAGGTTGTGCATAACGCAAGCATATTCTCAGCAATAGCCGAATGCGGGTTAAGCCTTTATAAGTTTGGTA
This sequence comes from Candidatus Undinarchaeota archaeon, assembly GCA_964633445.1. Lineage (GTDB taxonomy): Archaea > Undinarchaeota > CAZWFW01 > CAZWFW01 > CAZWFW01 > CAZWFW01. The sequence continues at coordinate 15,382 of CAZWFW010000006.1, forward strand.
GAACAGCTACCGTAGCATTTCCCTACAGAGGCACCATCCCAGAGACTCCTTACGATGTTATAAAGGAAAATTGGAAATTGGGGTTGCACACATTGCTTCTACTCGACGTAACGAAAAACATGACGCCTAACGATGCTATGGAAATACTCCTAAAGATTGAGGAAATAAGAAGGGAGAATGTCTTTACTAGAGATATTCATATTGTTGTGGCTTGCAGAGTAGGTATAGATCCCAAATTCTATTATGCACCTGTAGCAAAGCTACAAAATAAAGATTTTGGCAAACCACCATATGCAATTGTTGTACCAGGCAATCTTCATTTCGTGGAGGAGGAATTTTTAAATCTTTATAAATTATAAGTACATCGATGAAGGCTTGCATACTACGTGTTGCAGGAACAAATTGTGATGCAGAAACTAAGAGAGCGTTTGAGGAGGTTGGCATAAAGGCTGAGATAATTCATTTCAATAGAATTCTTCAAAATAAGAACCTTCTCTTTGACTATCAGGTATTGGCAATTCCTGGGGGGTTTTCTTACGGTGATTACGTGAGGGCTGGTGCCATTTGGGGTAAAAGAATTATTGCCAAACTTAGAGATATTTTGGGTGCGTATCTTAAGGAAGATAACCTAATTATCGGAATATGCAACGGTTTTCAGGTTTTAGTGGAAGCGAAGTTGTTACCAGGGTTAGGTTTTGATGCTGCGCTCGCGCCGAACAAACCACCTGGGTTCAAGTGTATGTGGATATGCCTAAGATGCTTTAGCAGTAAATCCCCTTTTACATGCGAGATTTCTAGAGATAAAGTTCTCAGAATGTCGATAGCACATGGAGAGGGTAGATTTTTATTGCCTAAGGAAAACCAGGAGAAATACCTTGAGATGCTTATGGATAATGAGCAGATAGTTTTCAGATATTGCAAACCAAATGGCGAAGAAGCAAATGAGGAATTTCCGTATAATCCCAATGGCTCATTCTATGACATTGCTGGAATCTGCAATTCTGAGGGTAACGTGTTGGGGATGATGCCCCACCCAGAAAGAGCTATATATAATTGGCAACTGCCAGATTGGGAAGTTGGTGAAGGATATGCAGATGGTTACTTAATTTTTAAATCAATTATAAAATATTTGAAAAAGAAATAATTTAATATTTTAATAGTTTATGCCCCCGTGGTGTAGATGGCCAAGCATACGGGCCTTTCGAGCCCGTGACCCGGGTTCAAATCCCGGCGGGGGCATGTTTTCTGAATTTTGGAAATTTTCTTGATTTTTTCGTCAGAAAAAGAATTGATATTTGATCTTATTTCTTTATTTTTCTCTTCTAAGTTTCTTTTAGTCTTGGAAGACTTCAATTGGTTATATAACCAGTTATATAACTCACTTTCATCTTTATCTTCATTTACTAAAATTAAGAATTTATTTTCACTTATTTCGTAAATTTTAGCCTCTTTACCAATCAAATCTCTATATTCCTTTGGCAATCTAATTAGTGGATATTCTATGTTTTTCTTAGGTTTCATTCTTAAGATGGAGGATTTGCCAATGAATTTCATTTTCCAACGGTCTCCAACAATTTCCTAAATTTAGGACAGCTAAATCTTTCAGAAATTTTTAAATTACAAGTGTTATTGTCTAGTGGGCAAGGATTAATGAGTATATTACCTATAGTTTTAACTTTAACTAAACTAGACTTAAAATTAGAATCTACTAAAGCTTTTAAGTCAAATTCAAAGAGAAAAATGATACATCCGATTTTTACCCATTTTCTAGTTTTTAAAGGCTTACCAGCTTTTTCAAGAAGATAACTGTCAGACAAATCTATGAGGAATGTTCTATACTTATCATCCCTCTTTGCTAAATATTCTATAAACTCTTTTTCTTCTCCTTTTACATCACCAATTAAATAAGGAGAAGGAAGTGTAAGATATCTTCCAAAAAATAGTGAAATTCTCCTTACTAAATACCAACCCATGATGCCCCCAAAATTTTTTATAAAATCGTACCAAACAATTCCTCCTTTATCATTTTTTAGTGTATCAACTAGTTCCTCAATAGTTGGTAATGGAATTGAGAAAGTTTTATTACTAAAGCTTAAAAACTGTAGATAGATTTTAAGATAGTATGACAAGACACCTTTGGAGATACTACCTAATTTCTTAGAAATTTCATCTTTAGTTATACCATTAGCTTCCAGCATTTCTAGGAAAAGCTCCTTAGCTTTTTCCAAATCAATAATACCCTCATTCAGAGCTTTTAACAAAAGTTCTAGATCTCTCGAAGCTAAATCCTTAAGATATTTGGATTTACCAATAACCTCCTTAGCCCTATCGTCTTTTCTAATAATTTCTAGTAGTTTGTTGAGCAAATCTTCGTGAACTTTCAATCTCCAACCTTTAACTTTTTTATCATAATCACAATATTTATCGAAGAACTCTTCGTATTTCTTTCCTCTTCTCCCTCTTATCCAACCTGATAATTCTGATTCGGTAATTCCAGCCTCCAAACATAATTCTCTCTGCTTTTTAGGTTTGGGGTAGAATTTAACTAAGGCTAAGACTAACTTGTCAAAGTTTGAGAGTTCTGAATTCTTAAATAAGTTCTTTATCTTTTTGTCCATAAATGTTTATTATTGTCTTCAAGTATAAAAGCTTTACAATTTGACATTTTTTACTTAATTGTTAAGTTCTTAACATCACTTAAATGCTGGCAAATTTCTTAGTTTTACAAAATAATTTGTTAAGGTCTTTCTTCTTGAAAATAAAGTGTTGAAAACTTTCCAATCGACGTTTAGAGTTATAATAAGACTTTTTAAGTAAAAAAATGACAGCATTAACATGACACGAAGGAGATTAAAGTTTGAGATTAGCACGTATGTAAGATTGCCAAAGAACAGTTACAAGACTGCGGAGAAGTTAGCAAGAGAAAAAGGATTGCCAGTGAGTCAATTCCTGAGGATGTTAGTTCTAGAAAAGCTAAAAGAGATAAAAGGAGGGAGAAAAAATGAAAGAAATCAAAACAGATGATGTTGTAATCGAAATCGAAGAATTACCGAGATCCCTTAAATTTGAAGCAGATAAGACGTATGAAGTTGAAATTGATTTGCAGAGATTTCCAGTGATCAAGAAATTTAGAAGAAGGAATGGTAAAGAATATGTAGCATGCATCTACAACATTAGAGTGCTAAAAGAAGGAGGAAAATCAATTAATTCTGAGTGGATCCAAAGAAGAGTTGGTATAGGAGATTACAGAGAAGAGAACAATCTAATTGGAATTAAACCAAGGATGTTCTCGGAATTCTGGCAATTAGCTAGAATCTACCACGACTTCGGTGCTGGAATCCACAAATGTATTGTAAGAACAAGGAAAGGAAATAAAGGTCAAATTCTAGTGAAAATAACTCATAGCAATGATTGTGAGTGCCTGAAAGATAAGGAAGGGTTTCAACAATCACCTGAAAATTTACAAATTTCTCATCCTGAGGAGCTTGCAGAGAAGATAAAAGAAATGAAGAAAGAGAAAATTGCTACGCCAAAAGAAATAGCAGAAGAATTCAACGTGGATGAAGAAATGGCAGGAAAAGCTCTAGAATTTCTAGTTGACGAAGGATTTGCCGTAAAGATCAAGGAAAACAAGTATTACATCTCAAAAGAATGATCCCTACCTTTTATTTTTATTTTTTGAGGTGATAGAAAATGGCAGTTGGATTAAAACCTCTCGAGGACATCGTAGAACTTACAATCATTTCAGCATGGATAAAACCTAGGCCAGTAAGCTTAGGAATATTTGCTCCTCCTGAATATGGTAAAACAGAAGTTTTAATGCAATTTAGAGGCTGTGAAGGAGTAAAAATTATTTCAGATGTAACCCCATTTGGGCTTAATAAATTTGTGATTAATGAAATTGCAACAAGGAGAGTTAGGTGTATAATTTTCCCAGATTTCTCCCGTATTTTTTGCAGAAGCTATAGGATAGCTGAGGACGTCCTTTCAATCTTAAATGTAATCATTGAGGAAGGTGTGTCAAGTATTTACACCTACAACATTCATTTCGATGCAAGTTTAATAGATAACACTGAAAGAATAAGATGCGGATGTATATTAGTATGTCCAGAGGAAATTATAAGAGTAAGAGAAAGTAGATTGAAGAAATACGGATTTTGGAGCAGAATTTTGCCATTTTACTTTGAATATACTGAAGAGGATATGCTGAGGGCTCATGAAGCTATTAAAGAGGAAAAACCTTTCTTTTCACCAAAGGATATAAAGGTTCCTAAGGAGGAAGTGGAGATTAAGCTTCCAAAGGAGGAAGCGGATAAATTGGATCCCACAGTTTTTTCATTTAAAGATTTAGTAGGATCCCCTACTGGATTTAGGCTAAGATGGAATTTACAACAATTAGCAAAAGCTAGTGCTTGGATTAACAACAGAGAAACTGTTGAAGAGGAGGATATAAGGAAGGTTATTTCATTTGCTCCGTTCTTCTTCAATCCTATTAGAGGGGATGAGTGCATGTATAGAATCCTTAGATTACTTCCCGCCAGATCAGAAGAAATAGTTAAAGAATTGGATGGACAATATTCAAGACCTACGATTTACCGTAGGCTCGAGAGACTAAAGAAAAATGAAATTATTGTTGAAACAGAGAGAGGATGGGATTTAAGAATGAAATAACATGTCTCAAATTGGTATAACTTCATGTTTATAACCTCTTGAGATATACTTTTGTATCAAAAAGGTGTGACATTATGTACACTACTCCTTGAGATATACACTTAGGATAAAAAGTAACAAATCTACTTGTTAATTTAGATCTTTCTTGGATTAATTTCAATTCTTCCTTTTCTGAGGAAAACCTTTACAAGCATATAAAATTGTTTGATTACCCAAGCTGACTTGTGCTGGAGTCAAAGTTATCTTCAAATTTTCGGGATTTTCTTTAAAATAAAAAATTAAGCAAGCTACTGCTAGAAATATTAGAAGTATTTGGAAGCTTTTGATATTAGTAAAACTTAACATTGTTAAATAAAGTAACAGTCATGGAAATAACATTCTTTTACGCCTATACTCATAAGATAACTTAGACATCATTTCTCCTGCAACTTGTCCTAAGAGCTTTGCTTTTATAGCTCTTTTATCTGTTCTTTTATCTTGCTCAATACATTTCATAATAAATTCAAAATTATTTTCGACCATTTGTATAACTTCACGAACAAGTGGCTTTAGACACATTAGCTCTTGGTGTTCCTTTAATCCTTCATAAATTTCTTTTAGCTTTTTTCTAGCTTCCCTCCTCTTACTTCTTCTACTCTTACCAGAAGGAATCCTAGAGTAAATATCATATGTAGCTTTTTCAAGAAGATCTGGAGGATAAGCTATAAGATTAAATATATTTCGCTCATCAAACTCAAATTCTTTTGGATTTTTCACACCTTCAGCTTTGTAGCTAATCATAAGATCTTGAATTCTGTCTAAGTAGTGATGCAGGATAAGTTGCTTTAAACCAGCTTCAGCTAATTTATCAGCATCATACCTTGACGAATCATGACCAAGTTTAAAATCTATGATTTCATCAATTTTAGGTTCGTAAAACCCCAATAATTTCTCATAATTTCTCACAAATTATTTTATGTATTTCCATGCTGGCATAATAGTTGATGCACTTTCTTATGTTGTATATCTTTAATCTGCAGAAATATCTCCCAATCTATAAGTTAACGCAAAATTTTAATGCTCTAGGAAGTTATAACATACAAAAATGGTTGAAGAAGCTGAAAAATTCAAACTCCCTGCAGGACTTACACCCTTAAAAGGAGAAAAAATAGTTTTTTATGGTAGATTATCTTTTTTAGCTTCCTTTTTTGGAAGTATTGTTTGGGTTCTTCTTGGCTTCGTCCTTATATTTCTTGGTGTTATTGGAAAATTCCCATTGCTATATTTTGTTGGTTTATTTTTCATTTTAGGCATACCTCTACTGAAAATTTATGCTAGTGAATATATGATTTCTAATAGGCGAGTATATGTAAAATTTGGATTAATTAGCAGAAGAATTACAGAAGCTAGATTGGAATGGGTCACAGATGTTCATATTGATCAAGGGATTTTTGGAAGAATCTTTAATTACGGAAATATTATTTTTGCAACTCCAAGTGGTCCTTTAACAAGTGTAGTTATGGAAGGTGTCTCTGATCCTCTTCGTGTTAGAACTATAGTATTAGATTGGATCAAGAAAGCGAAAGAGAGCGAGAAGATAAAGAAGAAATTAGAAGATTTAGAAAAGGAGTATGAGCTAGGAAGAGTTGATGAGAAGAAGTATAAGGAGCTTAAGGAGAAATATGAGAAGGAATTATCTGCACTTGAATCAGATTAAAAGGGAAAGTTTCCTTATTTTATTTTTACTTGGATTAATGATATTTTTTAGCGGATGCGTAACAATTTCGATGAGTGTTGAAAGCAAAGTGAACAAGGATGGTTTCTTGGAATATTACAAAGTTGTTATGAATATGAGCGAGTACGACTATAAAGAACTTCAAAAATGGGTTGCTGAGAAGGGATACCCCTCATTAAAGGAATACCTTCTATCTCTCATGCCAGTTCCTGCAGAATACAGAGATCGCATCGAATACATAGAAACAAGGCAAGGTGAGTATGTTACTATAACGATGATAGCTAGGAACGTTCCTCCTGATAATAAGAAAATAATTATAGAGAAAAAAGGAAGAGAACTTATTTATAAGGATACTATCTTTACAGATAAGGATTTGCTGGAAATAGCCGAGAAACCAATTCGATACTACTTAGAGATGCCTGGAAGGATTATTGATAGCAACTCTTACATGGTAGATGAAAATAAAGCTAAATGGTCTATTAATGAACCTTCTCAGGTTTATGCAAGGTGCAAACTTCCTTCAATAATATTTCAAATTTATGCAAGCGTGAAAAACGTTATACCTTCCTTCTATAAACTGCTAACTATATTTGCCTTTGTTCTTCCAATAATTTTAATCGTAATATTGGCTAAAAAGCTTAAGTAGGCCAAAAATTTTAACTTCAAAATATTTTTAGCTTTAATAACCCTTTAGTTGTCTTCAGTTATTACGCAAAGTAATATCTCATCTTTCTTCCAACTTCATTTCAAATTTCCTTTCAAAAAACTTACAAACTGCACATTCAAGGGGATTCGGGTTTTTATGAAATATCAAGCACATATTGCCATCAAAATATGAGCAATGACTTCTGCATGAACTTCCAAATCTTTTGGTGCTTTCTATGATTCTTTCAAGCCTTTCAACTCTTTCCTTCAATTCCTCAAACTCATCCTTTCTAAATTCTCTCTTCAGAACTCTTGCTATATCTCTTGTACTTACTCTCAATAATTTAGCGATTTGCTTATAGGTATAGCCTTGTTTCCTCAATTCAACGATGTACTTTGATTTTAGATCCAGAGGTAACGCCCTTATTTGCTCTATGTTCTCAAGCATTATTTTTGATGAAATTTATTGAAAGTATTTAAGGGTTACTTCCATTGATTTTCAAATTAAAAATCTCGGCAAGAAAAATAAAATAAGCACATAAATTAGCATGAAGCAATACAAATCGATATAAATCAACATAAATTGCTACGTGCAAAGTTTTTACAAAAATTTTTTAAGTCTATGAAGAGGAAGTATCCTTAATTAGCCGAGAAAATTTCAGCTATTAAAGCAACATTTATGTTAGTATGATGAAAGTTTTGGCGCTATGTAAAAGAATTCTCAAACTACTTAGCCGTGATGTTGAGCTTGATATAAAAGCAAGTAGAAAAGTGATCAGATTTGATAACTTGAATTTGCTTAGGAAATGTGAGGAGTATGCAAGCAAGCATGAAATTCCTGTTCAGCCTTACTGGTTTATTGAAGGAGATGTAACGATCAAAGGTAGAGGAATAGAGCTAGATTTGCCAGTTTTAAGTGAAAAGGATCTAAAGAAATTGAGAAGATTTAATTTAAGATTTACAGAAATTCACAATCATGAAGTAGGATTTAGGTGTGTGCATTTACATTTCATTACAAACACAAAAAGTTTGAGGAAAGTAAAGGCATCGTTAAAAAGATTTGTTAAAATTAGATGGAGCTAAGCTTTTCCTGCTGTTCCTTCTACTAAATAGCTTTTTATTATTTTCTCGAATTTTATGACACCCTCACCACTTGGATAAAAATTATCCACTATTTTAAACCCTTCCTTTTCTAATTTATCTTTTGCCCAATCGGATACAGGTTTCAAAGAAGCCACTATAAAAAGTTCCGGATTGAAAAGATGTTTATAGGGCAGGAGTTGTTCTCCAACAACTTTACCCTTATTCCACCATTCCTCAAAAGGTAAATTCTTACACTCAATTAAAATATCAAATTTTGGAGCATCAATTAAGCGCTTATACTTACCCTTAGAAATTATTATATCTGGTCTTTTCCAAGCCACTCTACCTTCGAAAAGAGGTGTAAGAGGACCTTTGTAATCTGGAGGTGCCTCTTCAATCTTTTGAGGTTCATACCAACAGGTCCAATAATTTCCTTGGGCATCAACAAAAACACTTGCTGGATAACATCTCTTTTGACTAAATCCTTGTTCAAATATTAATTTATTTTCTTCGATTTTTGTTACTCCTAAAATTTCGTGGAATATTATAATTGCCCATAATTGATGCAACAATTTAGTTGCTTGCTTAAGGCTTCTAATTCTTTTCTCCTCAGGCCAGTTGCAAAGACTACTTGCAAGACCCCACTTAATATCCCTAAGATAATCGCTTACTCTTGGAGATGCAAATATGTAATTTATACCTAACTTTGCTTTAAAGTCGTTAATTTCCGAGATTATAGGTAAATAGTACTTCAGAACTTCCTCAATAAGCATTATAACCTTGTTATTTTCTATCTCAAATTCGAGTCTCTTTAATTCTGCTATATCTACATTTTGTGCTTTACAACTTCCTTTAAGCAGCTCCTCAGAGTTATATTTAGATATTCCAAAGCTTCCGCTGTTAGTAAAATCAAATTCGTAAACTTCTTTTCCTTTTACACCTTCTATAGGAACCTCATACTCTACTTTCAAAGACTTTTCGTCACGAATTTTTACTTCTCTTAGGGCATATTTGCTTATGTGTCGTAGGAGATTCCCTTCTCTTATATAATGAAATCTCTTCCTTCTCGTTCCCGATTTAGGTTTATCATCTGTTACTGTTATAACTGTCATCTTAACTCAGCCTTCGAGTTCAGCAATGTTATAAATGTATCTAAGGATAAAGCTGTTGGTGTTATTTTTATCACCCAATACGGAGGTTCGCTCTTTCTTTTGCCAGCACGACGCCTTCTAGGCCAATAATCAATAATTACTAAATACTTTTTGATTAGCTGAGACAAAATTTCGTTAAAATCTCTTCCATAACGTTTTTTGTATTCTTCTTTTATTTCATCTTCCCTATAAGCTTCGAATACTTTAGGATAGCTGTCTTCACTTATCCACTCCAAAAATTCTCTAAACCATCCTTCCCAAGCTAGTTCCATGAAATTTTCTTTAATAAGCTCTATCCTTTTTGCTGTAAACTCTTCTAGTATAGGAGTAGCATAAGTCGGTACTTTATATTCCAAATGGCTGTAGGCCCTTGATTCAAAGTAATCCTTATATAACATTCCTATTTTTACAAGCTCATCCAGGATGTCTCCCTCAAAATCAGGGTGCAAGATTTTAAACGTCCTTTCAAATCCGTCTGGAACAATATGAGAGCCATATTGTGAAAGTAACCATACTGCATCTTCTATGTATTTATTCGTATTAGAAAGCCTTTTACGCAATTTTTCCTCAAATAGATCATAGACGTCATTTATGGAAAATGCGGAAGATATTATTTTGCTAACTTCGATGTTGCCAATTTCATCATATGGTTTCTTTATCCCTAAACTACTTAAATCACTTAATGCTTCTTGTGCTACATCAACAGCTTCCTCTCCGTACATTATTTTTATGTTCTCCAGAATATAATACTGCTTTAGAAAATTAGCAAATAGGTCCAGTGTTCTAAGTTTGATTTCATTTTTTTGCTTTATGTACTCTTTGATCAAGTCATCAATCATCGTAGGTTGCTTAAGCTCTGCCAGTTTTCTTTTTATACTATCCCTTATAACATCAGCCCAATTTATTTCCTTATATCTGCTCATTTCTTTCTTTAGCCATTCAGGCACACGCACCGTTATTGTGGTCATAAGTTATTTATGACATATACCACTATTTAAACTTTGTGTTTCATGTAGCACATGAAAAACATTCTGATTTTAAAATACCTAAAATAGTGGCAAATCGCTTTACCTCAACTTTTAAGCATAGCAAACTTCCTAAACATAATTAAAAAATGATAAATAAAGTTGCAATAACTTTCATAGTTGATAAAGAGGCAAAAATTGAAGATGTAACAAAAATTGTTAACAAAATTTCTGAGATCTTAGGAAAAGATGCAAATATTTATTACAATGTTGAAACTGAGGATTTAGAGCAAATATCTCAATCTTTACATGCTCCTATACGTGATAAAATAAAGGCAATAAGCTGGTTTACTGGATTAACTGAAAAAGCTATAACTGCAATGGCTCTTGAAATTATGGAAGAAAATGATTGCATAACATTTAATGAAGCTTTAGATGCAGCATTCGTTAATTATTATAACAAATTAATGAAGGAATGGGAGAAATGTTGCAAAGATGCTGTTAAGTCAATAATTTATGATAATTTTGATAAGTTTAAAGAATTTTTTGATTTAGAGTTGCAGAAGAAGTATTTAAAGCTTGCTGAGGAGAAATATAAGGAGAAAGTTAAGAAGATCTTAGAATAATGAACAATGGCAGATTTATCATCAGAAATTACTCCTATCTTAAGAAAAAATGAGGAATTTCTGAGAAATCAAGTAGAAGTTGTTTACAGAGAAGCAATAGATTTTGTTAATGATGCTATAGATTATTACATAGAATTTTTCAAACAATTTAGAGAAATTGCCATAAGTGCTACGCTTCACTATATTTTCTTCATTCTAATGCCAATAAGTTATTCAATTTTCACAAATTTACTTTTAGGGAATATTCCTGCCTGCTTTAGAGAATTAAGGTTCTTAGTAGAATCTTTAGCAAAGTGTTACCTTGCAGATTTAAAATTTAGCAATATTCCAATTTTCGATGAAAGAATTAAAGAAGTTGAAAAAGGTAAAAAAGAACACGAGATAGTCGAAGAATTTGAGGAAGCTATTGGTATAAAAGATAAAAGATGCTTGAAATTATGGGGTAAGCTGTCAAAAGATGTTCATATTAAAGGTTATGTTGAAAGATTTGTTGAAAGAATTGAAAAATTCGAAGATATTCCTTCATATTCAATTATTTTGCCAATGGAATATTCCTATGATGATATAGAGGATATAGAGGAAGTTGGTAAAAGAATAAAAGAATTAAGAGAAATTCTGAGAATCACTATTGAAAAATTTAGAAATTTAAATAAAGAATAGTGTGCAAATTTGAGTTACATAACCTAACTCAACAATTTTTGCACATCCTAAAGTTAAAAAGTTAACTTAATTATGTCTCAATTGCTGGTAACCTCATATATTTCTCCACTAAGATAATCAAATATTAGTATATTGCTCAAGAAGAATATAACAAAGGAATTGTAAGATGTTTCAGAAATTTTAAAAGAAATTGATAGTTCATTAAGATGACTATGTGTAAATAATGTTAATTAAATAATTCAACAAACTTTGCACATTTTTCATATTTGGCTTAGAACTTATTTTTATTACGAATCTTGGATTTTTCCTAATTTTTCTAGCATCCTCTTCTTTACAGTAATAAATTTCTCAAAATCCTCAGCGGATTTTAGAGACCTAGGAATTTCTATCTCTCTACCATACTCAACACATGCCTTAAACTCTTCGCATATTTTATCAAAATATCTCCCAAAAAGATTATCTACAAGTTTTTGAACCTCATCTACAGTTGAGGGTTTCTGAAGCTTGTTGTAGATACTTCCAAAAATCCAAAGAATATGATACGTGAAGGCAGGGTCAATAGGTCTAGTTTTTCTGTTTCTAAGTTTTTCTCTGATTTTCACAAGTAATAGATATGGAACTACGTATTCAATAATTAGTTCTTCTATTCTACCTTCTTTTTTTGCTTTTTCAATTTTTTCAAAATCAAAAATCCTGTCGTAATATTCGTTTTCAGAGAATATTTTATCAACTCTTCCGTAAGCTATGTATGGTTTATCTAAATAGAATGCCACATAAGCTTGTGCAAGATCTTTCATATTAAGGATAGTACTTTTTCTTCTCAAGCCTATCCCTCTTTTGTAAACATAGGTAAAACCAAATCTATTGAATATTTCCTCCAGTTCTTTGTGAACTTTATCAAGAGATCTAAGATCTCTAACATTTGTGGGGTTCTGAGAATTCGCTGCTCTAGCAATGTTTTTAGCAATTTCCCAGTTTTGAGTCTTTACAATTTTTGCCAGGACGTACACGTTGGAGAACTCAAAATTTCTTTCTCTTGCTTTTAATAATACATTAACAGTTTGAGCACCGTTAACTATTGCAAAACGTTCAAGAATTAGCTTCTTCTCTTCAATAATTTTAAAGTTCTTGCAAACTGCAACAATTCCATTATTATACGCAACAAAAAAGTTTCTCTCGTTTACGTTTTCTAGAGTTTTCAGAATATTCCAATTTACACTTCCTTTTCTTAAACCAAGAAATCTTCTTACATTACTTTCAAATAAATCATCTCCATATTTTTCACATAACTTCGCCAATTCTTCCCCTCTCAATAATGCCACTATTACCTCTATGTTTCCTGTATCATCTTTAGCTCGTAAAAAGCCTTTACTCGCATCAAAAATTGCCTCAGGAATTCCCCCAATCCCGAACAAAATTTCTTCTATCTTGTAATAATCAAAAATTTCAAACTTACAATCTATCTCTATATTCTTTTTTCTAAAGAAAATTTTAAGATTTTTAGTTTTTTTCTTGAGCCTGTCAACCTATGCTAATTCTCAAAAGTCAAAAAGTTAATAAGGGGGCGAA